>JBIIWE010000064.1:0-8620 GCA_044339075.1 Daejeonella sp.
AAACAATATGGAACATGATAAAAATTAATGGTCTTGAATTTGTGTGACAAGATTTACAGATCTAACTTTCCTTAATTCATTTACTGCTCGATTATGGTGATTCGCTCCGGTGAGAACGATAATTCGTTTTCCTTTATTATTTATTGCCAATGCTTTGATGTTATCTGCAATACGTTGATCACGACTAACCTGAAAGTCATCATAATACTGATAAGCTGTATTTTTCAAAACCTCAGTTTGCCCCTTGGTGAACTCCTCAGTTAATGCGTCATACTTTCCATCCATAAGTTGGTTTGCACCTAGATTTCCCATCATTTCTCCTCGTTTAGTGATAATTGCAGGGAGTCCTTTGGCAATTCGAGCTTTAACAATGGCACTGTCGCGCATTATTTTTTGATTCATTGCTCTGAATTTACCGAACTCACCAATTGTTTCCTTCATAAAATTCGGGGGGAGGGGTTTCCCTTCAAAATCTGATCCCATGAAGTCAATGCCAGCTTTTACAGCCTCTGGAAATTCATTTTTGAACATGATCATTTCCGGATTATATAATGGATTTAAATAATTTGTGTCTCTGTTCATATCCTCCGGCCTGATCTCTACGGCAATGATATCGGGTTTAAAGTTCTGAATGATTCGTCTGACATGTTCAAAATTGTAATTCACATTCTTTTTATGTCCTCCATGAATCGTTGGAAGAATGAGTACTTCAGTTTTTTGAGCCAAAATTGGGTTTGTAAAACTGCTGATCATAAATAGTACAGCCAGATAGATTTTAAGTTTCATTTGATTAAGGTATATTTTTAATTACTGATCAATCCATCCTGATCAAGACTGATTATAGTATTACTTCCTTCCTCTCTGATACTAATGAGGAACTGCCTGCTATTTGCTTCAAGATTGAGCGTATTTTTTTTACCATCGATCTGAATATCGGTTTCAGGAATTCTGAGTTCATTCAGACTTGAAGCATATTTTTTATTTTTTTTTAAGTATTCTTTCTGCCTATAATAGGCCAGCCATAAGTATTTACGTTGTTTTTCTGAATAGGGGAGAAAAAATGTTTCTCCTCTATCATTAGGAGTGTTTTCAGAGAATAAGGTATATCCCCATCTTTCCGGATAATGCATATTGATTATACCCTGTGAGCTCCAGCATGCATAATGAGGAGGAAAAGCTTTTCCAGTATTATCCAATGCTTTGGAATAAACTCCATCTTTAATCGAAAAATCAAAATTAGTTCTTAGAAAGTTGATTCTGAAGCGCGTATTTTGCTTCGCATCTTTTGGATTAAAATTAAATGCTGAAAGTGGTAAGGCTATCTCTGCAGTCCACCCATTATCAATGTCCTCTGATTTGTTAATCGTCCCGTTGATTTTAACGGCTGATTGGAATCCTATCGGTACCCATCCGCTAACCGGAACACCGGCATCCCTGTAAGGCTTATTCATGATCAAAAAGAGCATGTTATTTTGAGGGTTAATCTGTATCTCAAAATCATCATTCATATTATTATCGGGGTCGATAAAAATCTTAAATACGTTATCTCGAAATATAATATCCTTTTCAGGTTTATTATTAGCCCAAACATGTGGCTCCTGTAATTCTGCAGCTATGTATAGATATTTATCATCCCAAAGCATCTTAACCCTGGTTTTAGTTGCAGGAGCAGGTTTAAGATCTCCTTCAATGTCTATGAAAAAGTCTGACCAGCGACTTTCAAACCAAGCTTTTTCATTCAATTCTCCGTCAATTTTAAGTGGAGTTTTGGTATTAAATAAGGTATAAGATTTTGGTTCGGAAAATAGATTTTCAATCCCTGTGAATGGAGATTGTGCAAATAAATTAAGAGATGCAAAACAACCTACAGATATGATTATTAAGCTTTTTAAAATGATTTTTGGTCGCAAGTTGGGTTATTTAATTTTTATAAAATTACCTTTAGAATGTTAAAGCTATACTAAATTGATCGCAGATGCTTCTTCATCTGCTAGTTATATCGTAACAATGCTATAACAGGTAAATGATCTGATGCATAATGTTCCTGAACCACTTTATGTTCAATGGTTCTAAATTGCATACTTGTCCGGAAGGCGATAAAATCAATCGTCCTATTGGGTTTTACAACAGGGAATGTTGGATCACATTTCTGACAGGTACGGGTAAATACGTTGTCCATTTTTTGTATAGCCGATGATTCCTCTACCGCATTCAGGTCGCCTGCAATGATAAATGGTAAGGTTTCATTCAATGCTATCTGATTAATTTCTGCTATTTGCACATCCCTATTTACCGACTTATTTAAATGGTCAAGATGTGTGGCTCCAAACCTGATGAATTTCCCATTTTCAAGATGTATTTTTGCTGTTGCAAGAACTCTTGGCTCTCCACCAGTATCCTTAAGGGTAGTTAAATGATACGTTTTTACCTCTGAAATAGGGTATTTGGAAAGTATACATACTCCATAATCTCCTCCATCATGGTCTATAGCCTTTGCAAAATAGAAATTCATTTTCAGGCTTCTTGCAATGTTCTCAGCCTGATTGATCTTTCCTGAGCGAGCAGTGTTAACATCTACTTCCTGCAGAGATACAAGGTCTGGATTTTCTGTTTTTATTGCGTTAATTATTGCTTCCATATCTATAATTCCCGGTTTTGACGGAGGATTACCGATGTGAATATTATAGCTCATGATTTTTAAATCTCTGCCTGAAGGTCTGTTTTTACTGCGGTTTTGATCTTTAGATACCCCGCAAGCAGTAAGAATCAAAAGAATATAAGCAATATAAAGTTTTCTCATTTTAATTGATTTTGGATGTTGAATTTAGCATAATATTATAAATAATCTCCTTATAGGCCTTTTTTCATCCTTTTAATTTATTTCAAATTGAAAAGGCATAGAATGAACATGAGCAGGAATTTGTACATTTATTAAAACTATATGTATGAAATCTAAATTTATTATTCTTCTGACCTTATTATTTTCAATGAATCTTTACGCTCAGCCTGTCGAAGGTCAATGGGAGTACTTGTTTAATGGTAAAGACCTAATCGGTTGGAAGTTATTGGGAGGTAAGGCTATCTACGAAGTCAAGGATGGAGAAATAGTTGGAACGACAGTATCAAATACCCCCAATTCATTTCTATCAACCGAAAAAGAATATGGGGATTTTATTTTGGAGGTTGAACTTTTAGTGCACCCTTCTATGAATTCCGGTATACAGATCAGAAGTCTGAGTAAGAAGGAATACCAGAATGGAAGAGTTCATGGCTATCAGATAGAAATTGACCCTGCTGCTCGTGCATGGAGTGGTGGAGTTTATGATGAGGGCAGAAGAGGCTGGTTATATAACCTGGAATTAAATCCTTCAGCAAAAACTGCTTTTAAAAATAATGTATGGAATAAGTACCGTATTGAATGTATTGGTAACAGCATCAGAACTTGGGTCAACGGAGTTCCTGTAGCACATTTAATAGATGCTGAAACCAGTAAAGGGTTTATCGCCTTGCAAGTTCATTCAATTCCTGCTTCTGAACCTTCAGGCAGGCAGGTTAGATGGAAGAATGTCAGAATTCAGACAGGTAAATTAAAGCCCTCTGCTCCCGACAATATTTTTGTAGTTAATACAGTGCCTAATGATCTTTCTAAGCAGGAAAAGGGACTAGGATATCGTTTATTATGGGATGGAAAATCAGGAAAGGGCTGGACAGCTGCTAAACAAGAGATTTTTCCTAAAAATGGATGGAATATTCAGGACGGTGTTTTAAGTGTACTTAAAGATCAGGTAGGACAGCCAGCGGTTGGGGGTGACATTGTTACAACTAAGGAATTTGCTGCATTTGAATTAAAGTTTGATTTCAAAATGACTGAAGGAGCTAACAGTGGACTAAAGTACTTTGTGAACTCGATCAATGGTTCTGCACTTGGATTGGAATATCAGATTCTGGATGATGAAAAACATCCGGATGCCAAGATGGGGATTAAAGGTAACCGAACATTAGCTTCTTTGTATGACCTGATCCCAGCTCAAAAAGTTCCGGCATCCATAAAAAAGATGGGAGAATGGAATCAAGCTATGATCAGAGTACTACCTGATAATAAAGTGGAACATTGGTTAAACGGCTATAAAGTTCTTGAGTTTAACCGTGGATCTGATGAATTCAAAGCATTTATTGCTCAAAGCAAATTTAAGAACAATCAAGGATTCGGACTTGCTTCAAAAGGGAAAATTATGCTTCAGGATCATGGAGATGAAGTTTCTTTTAGAAGTGTGAAGATAAGAGAGCTGAAATAATTGATCAATCCAGCACCTGAAGGCATGATTTTTAAAAGCAGGAATTGTTTTTACGAAATCCTGAATTTTTTACAATCAAAATAAAAGATTGATTAGAGTATATAGTCAAATAGCTTTTATCCTAATTGTAAATTATTGATTAGCAATTGATTGTTGAAATTCCTGATTTAGTCTAACTTCTTTTCTATGTCTTAAATGATCTTTTAACGAGGTACTTATTGCTAGTTTGTATTGTCAATTATATAACAAATTGTCCTTTTTGTTCACATTTATCAACTAAAAATTGATTTTTGTTATAAATATCGCACTTTTGTATATCGGCTGTATGTTATGCCAAGCAATTGAATTTAAATGAAACTCAGCGAAAAAGAATCGATTTTTACAAATGAAGTTGTAAATAGATTTGAACTGTATAATAGTCTATTTCTGACATTACCTTTTTATCAGATCAAGCATACCGGTACCCTATTGCCATTTTTTACCTCACATTGTGAGGATGGTGTGAAGTCTCAGTTAAGTCCTACAGATATTATAGAAAGCTTTTTTGGACAATATGAGCAGTATATTCAGGCGGCCGATCGTTTTGACCTTTTATTTCGGTTTATCCAGTATATTGAGCGTCAGGTAGTTTTATTTGATGCGGTGGAAGATGCTTCATTTAACAAAACAGGTCGCTGGGAAGATACCGGCTCTTTAAACTCACTCTTCCAGCAGGCTGCAGCTAATCCCTTGATCGATAAAAAGATTAAGGAAAAATTGAAGGATTTCTCCTTAAGATTAGTGCTAACAGCTCATCCAACCCAGTTTTACCCAGGTCCGGTTTTAGCTATCATTACGGATCTGATCGAGGCCTTGAAGCAAAATGATATCAATTCAATAAACCTGCTTCTGAAGCAGCTTGGGAAAACACCCTTCTTCAATAAAAATAAGCCTAGTCCTGTTGATGAGGCAATAAGTCTTGCCTGGTTTCTTGAAAATGTATTTTATCAGACAACTTCAAGTATCCAATCGCAGATTGAAAAAGAATTTGAACTGACTGATTCTTCCCAAATTATAGAATTAGGATTTTGGCCGGGTGGTGATCGTGATGGCAATCCAAATGTGACCACCGAAAGCACAAAAACAGTTTCTGCGTTGCTTCGGACTGTCTTATTTCGATGCTATTACCGTGATTTCCGGAATTTGAAAAGACGTGTAACCTTTCGGGGAGTTGAAAAGTATATTGCCACTTTACAGAACCTGTTTTATGAAAACAGTTTTAATGTGGTTGATGAGCCTGAAAATCAGCAAAATGAAATCATTAGTAATTTAGAGGCCATCAAAAAAGTGTTGGTCGAGGTTCACGATGGATTGTTTTTAGATAAAGTTGAAGATCTTATCCGTAAAGTAAAGCTATTTGGTTGTTATTTCGCTTCTCTGGATGTTCGTCAGGATAGCCGGATCTTGCGTACAGTCCATCAATTCGCCTTGAAGGAGAATGGTTGGGATACTGCTAAACAGGACAAACATTCAGGGCAAAATGAAGAGGAACGGATCTCAGGACTTAGCTTTAAGGAATCAGATTTTCATTGTCCCGCCAAAGCAGATAAGCTGGTCCAAGATACCCTCGATACTATTCGTTTGATCCATCAATTGCAGTATGCAGGTGGAGAAAAGGCATGCCATCGATTTATTATCAGTAATTGTCAGCAAGCTTCAGACATTCTTCAATTAATGGAGTTATTCCTTATGAGTGGATGGGAAAAGGAAAAGTTAAATATTGATTTCGTTCCACTATTTGAAACAATTGAAGACTTATCTAAGGCTACTCAGATAATGGAAACGCTGTATGCGCATCCATTTTATAAAAAGCATTTAAAACGACGATATAATAAGCAAACTATCATGCTTGGTTTTTCTGATAGTACAAAAGATGGGGGCTATTTAATGGCAAACTGGTCTATTCTGAAGGCAAAAGTATCCCTAACTTCTGCTGCCCGAAATAAGGGTGTTGATTTAGTCTTTTTTGACGGAAGGGGTGGTCCACCAGCAAGAGGAGGGGGTAAAACTCATTTATTTTATGCTTCAATGGGCAAAGATGTGGCAAACGATCATATCCAACTAACCATTCAGGGCCAGACCATCAGCAGCCAGTATGGTTCTTTTGATAGTGCTCATTATAATATGGAACAATTGATTAATGCTGGAATTGTATCCTCACTTGATCAGAACAATATCAATACACTCAATCAAGCTCAAACCGATCTGATCGCCAATCTTGCGGGAGAGAGTTATCGGATATTTGCTGCCTTAACGGCGCATCCATTATTTTTAAAATACCTTGAAAAACACAGTCCGCTGAAGCTTCTTTCTCAGATCAATATCAGCAGCAGGCCGGTAAAAAGGAATGTTGATGCGGAATTAAGACTTGAAGATCTTCGTGCAATTAGTTTCGTTACGGCCTGGAGCCAGTTGAAACAAAATATTCCGGGTTATTATGGTGTAGGTTCTGCATTGAAAAAGGCAAAAAATGCGGGCTCATTTAACGATATTAAGCAACTTTATATCGAGTCAGGTCAGTTTAAAACGATGATTGATAATTGCATGATGTCTATGTCTAAATCAGATTTCCGGGTAACCGCCTATCTTGAGAATGATGATACTTTTGGGCAATTCTGGAGAATGATCAAAGAGGAGTTCGAAATTACCAGAGATCTGCTTCTAGAGGTTTCAGATACGCAGACTTTGATGGAAAAGTATCCTGTGGAACGCAAATCTATCGCTTTGCGAGAAAAAATCGTTCTTCCACTAGTAATAATCCAGCATTATGCCTTGCAGCAACTTAATGATATGAAAGCTAAAAAGATAGATGATGCCCAATCAGAAATTTATGATAAGCTGATTATACGCACAGTATATGGAATTGTAAATGCGGGTAGAAATTTGGTTTAGCGAGGGATTAGGATTGATCTGACTCTTGAATTGATATTTAATTAAAAAAGCCCTTCTGAAACAGCAGAAGGGCTTTTTTGTGTACCCAGAGGGATTCGAACCCACATCAGCAGAACCGGAATCTGCAATTCTATCCCCGTCCGAACGGCGTTCAGCCGGGCGGGCATTGAACTATAAGAATTTTGTGTACCCAGAGGGATTCGAACCCACATCAGCAGAACCGGAATCTGCAATTCTATCCATTGAACTATGGGTACAATCTTTCAAAGAAAAAGATTATTAACAAATATACTTAATCCCCTATCAGTGGCAAGGTTTAAACATTAAATCTGAAGTGCATAATGTCACCATCTTGCACGATATAGGTTTTTCCTTCTACACCAAGCTTTCCTGCTTCCTTACACGCGGCTTCAGAGCCAAGGCTTACAAAGTCTTCGTATTTTATAACCTCTGCACGGATAAATCCTTTTTCGAAGTCTGAGTGAATCACACCAGCCGCCTGAGGGGCAGTAAATCCTTGTGTAATGGTCCATGCTCTAACTTCCTGAACACCGGCGGTGAAATAGGTTGCTAATTTCAATAGTTTGTAAGCAGCGCGTATCAATTGTGTAACGCCAGATTCTGTAAGTCCCAAATCTTCAAGGAACATTTGTCTTTCTTCAAAACTCTCCAAAGAAGCGATTTCTGCCTCTATCTGTGCTGAAATGACCAAAACTTCTGCATTTTCCTCTTTTACTGCTTCACGAACTAAATCAACATAATTATTTCCATTCACAACAGACTTCTCATCCACATTACACACATACATCACAGGCTTTTCAGTCAGAAGAAATAAATCTGCAATAAATTCTTTGTCCTCTACAGTGATTGGAGCAGTACGTACAGACCTGCCTGTTTCAAGATGAGTTTTAACGATATTACATACCTCATAGGTCTTCTTGGCATCTTTATCATTTCCGGTCTTAGCCATTTTCTCAACCTTCTGGATTCTTTTTGTGACCGCATCCAGATCCTTTAACTGCAATTCAGTATCAATGATTTCTTTATCACGGATAGGGTCTACAGAACCATCTACATGTATCACATTATCATCGTCAAAACAACGGAGCACATGAATGATCGCGTTGGTCGCCCTGATATTACCCAAAAATTGATTTCCTAATCCTTCACCCTTACTTGCACCTTTTACAAGTCCGGCGATATCAACTATTTCAATGGTATTTGGCTGTATTTTGACCGGCTTAACAAGTTCAGCTAGTTTTGTTAAACGTGCATCAGGCACTGTAATAACACCAATATTAGGTTCAATGGTGCAAAAAGGAAAATTTGCAGCCTGTGCTTTCGCATTTGATAAACAATTAAAAAGTGTGGATTTTCCAACATTTGGTAATCCG
>JBIIWE010000065.1:0-8521 GCA_044339075.1 Daejeonella sp.
TTCAATACAGGTACCGTGGTGGGAGTTAGTGCAAATCTCTTCGGATCTGGTTTTCCCAGAAATTTTGTTCCTGATTTTTCCTGGGGTGGGAACCAGGGCTTTGAGGTTTATGCATTAAGAAAGATGTTTGAAACTGCCATGAGAGTGTACGCACGGAGAAATGCTGATTTTAATGAAACGGAGCAGAAAATTTTAACTCATATTTTTGAGCTAACAGAAAAATACAGAAGATTTTAATTTCAATTGAGAAAAATATAGAATGAGAAAAAACATTGTTGCCGGTAACTGGAAAATGAATATGGACCTTGATAAAGGGATTCAGCTTTTTAATGAAATTCAACAACTTATCAAGGAGGAAGTTAAAGGCAATCAGGAGGTAATTATTTGTCCGCCTTATATACATTTAAATAGCTTATCACAAGCTTTAAACCCAAGTACTAAATTGTCAATTGGGGCACAGAATTGTCATTATGCCGATAGCGGAGCATTTACAGGTGAAGTTTCTGCTTCAATTATTGCTTCAACTGGTGCAGCTTATGTCATCATAGGGCATTCAGAACGCAGATTGTATTTTTCTGAGTCTAATTCTTTATTGGCTCAGAAGCTTGATGCAGTCCTGAAAAATGGCTTGTCACCGATATTTTGCATTGGTGAAACACTGGAGCAAAGAAATAGTGAGACCTATTTTGAAGTGATAAAAGAACAAATTACTGAAGCTTCCTTTCATCTTCAAGCAACAGATTATAGTAAACTAATTCTTGCTTATGAGCCTGTTTGGGCTATTGGTACTGGCTTAACTGCAAGCCCTGAGCAAGCACAGGAAATTCATTCTTTTATAAGAAGCTTACTAGCCGAAAAATATGATCAGCTTCTTGCTGACAATATGACCATTCTTTATGGAGGAAGTTGTAATCCTAAAAATGCTTCTGAGCTTTTTGCCAAAGCAGATATTGATGGCGGATTGATCGGGGGAGCTTCATTAAAAGCCCGTGATTTTGTGGATATCATCAAAGCGCTGAATTAAATAATGGTTTACAGCGAAGTGATTTTTAATCTTTCTACTACAGAAGATTTTCATAAAGATTTACTGATCAACTCCTTATCCGAAATTGGCTTCGATACTTTTGAAGATTTTGAAATGGGGTTTAAAGCTTATATCCCTTATTCAGAACTCAATGCAGATGCAATTGAACAGTTAAAGGTGGTATATGGTGAGATGTTCTCCTTTACGTTCGCTGCTACACGAATTCCTCATCAAAATTGGAATGAAATATGGGAAAGTAATTTTGAGCCGATTCAGGTTGCTGATCGCTGTTATATTCGTGCAACCTTCCATGAACCTCATCCAGAGTATGAATATGAGATAGTGATTGACCCAAAAATGGCATTTGGGACCGGTCATCATCAAACTACTGCCCTGATGATGGAATTTATGCTTGGTGAAAACTTCCATGGTCAACATGTTCTGGATATGGGTTGCGGTACCGGAATTCTTGCAATACTGGTTTCAAAAATGGGTGCAAAAGAAGTTTTAGCTATTGATTTTGATGAGATTTGTTTTGAGAGTACTATTGAAAACGCTGAAATTAACGGAATTGATACTATCCGGGTTTTATGCGGATCTAAAGAGGTGATTCCTGATCAGAAATTTGATACTATTCTGGCTAATATAAATCGGAATATTCTGCTTGATCAATTGGATCGTTATTCTGAGCTTGCAAAACCTGGTACAATACTCCTTCTTAGTGGCTTTTATGAAGAGCCTGATCTGAACATCATCAAAGAAAAATGTAGTTCAATTGGATTTAATTTTAAACAACATCTAGAGCTTAATCATTGGGTCTCAGCCAAGTTTGGATTCCTTGTTTAAATAAAATTATTAGCTTTTTAGAAATAAAATTATAAAATGATAATTCCTGAAATTGTCTGATTTTCCAAATAAAATTCTTATTTCTTAATTTTTTTTCTAAAAGGCCAATTATTGCATGTGTATCTTATGTTATTTTGAAATTAAATTAACATGCAGTGAAAAATTTATTTATTTCTGTTGAATTTGTATGAATAAACCTTGTTTAATCCTAATGGGGGGGGCTTTATTGAATCATTTTAATTTAATAGAAAAACAAAGGAAGAAAATGAGTGTTAATAATTTCTAAAGAAAATAAATTAAATACCTATATTCATATATCTATGCAAACAAACATCTATTCTAAAAAGAAAAACAACCCCCCCATGCAAACATTAGGAAAAAAGATTCGCCTGCTAAGGCATCAAAAAAGTTGGAGTCAGGAAGACGTAGCTAAACAGCTAGGAATTTCCATTCCGGCATTTTCAAAAATCGAAACTGGAATTACTGATATTAATTTATCCAGGTTAGAACAAATTTCAAAATTATTTGAATTAACTGTAGTCCAATTGCTTAGATTAAATGATTCAGAAAATCTAGAGGGTTATAATACGGAGTTTAATGGTCTTACCATGAAGCTTCGTGAACGTGAAGTAGAAGTTATTGATCTTCAGAAGAAGATTATCGACTTATATGAGGTTAGCAAATAATTAAGAAAGGGCGTTCATACATTTGAAGGCCCTTTCTTTATTTGAATAATTTTCTTAATGTGACATGTTTTTTTCCAAAGGTTGCACCTGTTGCTTCATGAATAGCTAACATTTTATCATTAAAATCACCTACCCAAGATAATTCCAGCTCTTCGTATTGATTCAATGGAATAACATATTCTTTGAGCTTGATAAACAAAGCAGATTCTAATCCGAGTTTTTGAAAGGCCTTTTTAGTCCCCATAACTACCGCACGCATTCTTTTAACTCCTTTCCACCGGTAGTATACAAATTTCAATTTCTCAATCAGACCAAGTTTTCCATTAAAGCTTTTGATCATTTGGTTTGCATCCGGAATGATAACTATCACCGATGCGGGTTCTTCATTGATGTACGCAAACCAGATTAGTTTTTCATCCATCACCGTTTTCATTTTATTGAAATTTTCAAGAATACCCTGAGTTTCTAGAGGAACAAAATTTTCGAAATCCTGCCAGGCATCATTATAGATCTCTGCAAAGTCCTTTGCGAATTGTTCCAGCTTCCCAACTTCCAGATGCCTGAACGTATAGCCTGGTTTATTGGCAACCCATTGAGCGATTTTTGTGAAACGCTCTGGAAATGGCTTTTTTGCCTCCAGATGATTCGTGATCTGCTCATAAAGAACAGTGAATCCATAATCTTCAAATAGTTTTTTATAGTAGGAGTGATGATAGTTCATGCCATACGAAGGGGTACTGAACCCCTCAATTAATAGTCCCCAGAAGCTATCATTCTCGCCGAAGTTAATGGGTCCGTCCATAGCTTCCATCCCCCTTGCAGAAAGCCAGTTTTTTGCGGTATCAAATAATAAATTTGCAGCTTCTGTATTGTCAATACATTCGAAAAAACCTATTCCTCCAGTTGCTTGTAAAGGCTGATAGGCTTTGTTTTCATTGATGAATGCAGCAATACGACCGATCAGTTTTCCATCATCAGATTTTAATACCCATCTGGTGCAGGACCCATGACTATGAAAATTATTCTTTTTTGGGTCGAATATTGCTTTTATATCTTGATCAAGGGGACAAACCCAGAATGTATCATTTTTGTAAAGTTCACGCGCTACATCTAAGAATTCAGTAGCCGTTCGGGTATGATCAACTTCTTTTAAAATCATCAGGTATACGGGGATTAAATAAAAAAAGCATTCAGAAAACTGAACGCCTGAATAGTTGATTAGTGCTTATTTCATCAAAAATCGTCTTCCTCATCATCGAAATTATCGAAATCCTGAATGTCATCATCGAGTTGGATGTCAAAGTCCTCTTCATCATCCAAGCCCGGACGGGGTGAATCATTCGGATCATTTAAATCAGTTTGCTTCTTCACCGGGCCTGTGCCAGCTTTCTTGCCTGGCCCTTCGCTTTTACTTATTTTTTTTGGCGATTTCATCTGTAGAAAATTACGCTTTATTAATGGTGTTATTATTTAGTATAAAATTAACAAGATTTTGAATTTTCAGCTCTTCTTTTTTAATTTTTTATTTCATGAAACAATCTCCTATTCAGCCTGTTCTCCAATCGTATTATTTTCGCTGATCAGCTCATTGATCTGGGGGAGGTCATTCGTTGAATTAATCCCGAAATAATCCATAAATAAACCGCTGGTGATGTAAAGAAGTGGCTTTCCAACCGTTTCAGCCTTTCCACTGATACTAATCAACTCCTTTTCCAAAAGCTTTTGAACCGTGTAATCACAATTAACCCCCCTGATCTGCTCAATTTCAAGTTTGGTGATCGGCTGTTTATAGGCAATAATGGATAGGGTTTCTAATGCCGCCTGACTTAACTTCTTCCGAGATCTCTGTATTTGTAATTGATTGATCGCCGGATAATACGCCTTTTTAGTCAGAAACTGATAACCCCCATTCAGCTGAACAAGCTCTATAGCAAGGTCCATCTCCAGATATTTTATACGGATCTGTTCAATATGCTCAAGAATGATTCCAATTTCAATAGGCTCCTCTAGTAATTCAGTCAAAACCTGTTGGATCTCTTCTGGACTAATACTCTTCTCGGAAGAGAAAATTAATGCTTCGATTAGGTTAATTGGTTTTTGTGGAGTCATGGACAAACATAGTGCATTGGATTTTATTCATAAAAAATATTTTACAAATATTGAATTGCTATTAAAAATTAGGTCTGGTGATTTTTGAGCGAAGGGCTAAACTCATTTTCTGCGAGAATCGTGTATTTAAGTGAAGTTTAAGATAAACAATTGAAAAAAATATTTAAAGTTATTTATTGCTTTTTTACTCCCAGAGCTATTCCAGTTCTATGTTTGACTCGGGTCAGGTCATTAGAAGATAAATTCTGTCTTTTTGTTTGGTTTATGTTTACTGAAGAGGTAGTAAATGTGCTCCCGCTTTTATACAGGTATCTGGATTACAACTTCAGTTCCAGACTCGCCAGTCTGGATCTTACTAATGCTGATATTTCTGTTATTTAGCATATTAATAAGTTCAATCCTTTCCTGTATTAATTCTAATCCACGGCTAATATGCCCGGATAATTTATTTTTCATTGAATTAGATATTCCAACTCCGTTATCTGTTATTTTTATTTGGAGTATATCATTCTCGCAAGTAATATTAATATCAATTGTTCCTCCGGTATCTTTCGGCATAATGCCGTGCCATATCGCATTTTCAATGAATGGCTGGATTAGCATTGGTGGTAAAACAGTTTCCTCCACATCGATATTGATTTCAACCGTAAAATTGTATTCCATTTTTTCGGTAAACCTGATCTTTTCGAGTGATAGATATAGAGATAGGTATTCAATTTCTTCCATAAGTGTGATTGATATTTTTAAGCATATCTCAAGATGTTTTCGCATTAAGCGGGAGAAAATAGCAAGGATTTTATTAGCTTCCATTGTATTTTTCTTGTTAATAAAATATTGGATAGTGTTCAAAATATTGAATATGAAGTGCGGATTTACCATTGCCTGCAGAGTTTTTTGCTCCAGCAATATTATCTTGGTTGCAGTCTCAATGTCTTTCTTTTTTCTTTTTCTTTGTAAATCGAAATAGGTGCCTACACCTATTATAGATGTAATTAGGACTAATGAAAAAATAATTGTAAAGATCCACCAAAACAGTGTTTCTTTATATTTTTGTTTAGAAATGGTTAGTTCGTTTTCCTGAATTTTTTGTTTTTGAATGTAGTAGCTAGAAGTCTTTCCAATATTATCAGTCTGATTTTTTGATAGAAGCAGGCTGTCAAATTCATGAATCTTGATTAAATATTGCAAGGCTTTTTTGTGATTGTTTTGTGCCTTTTCGATTTCATATAAATAATAGATAAAATTGTATTTATTTGTTGAATCTTTTAAAATATTTGAGTAGTAAATACCTTCCTTTATTGTTTTTTCTGCTGCAGAATATTTTTGTTCTATTAAGTAAATTGAAGTTAGAGTTAAGTTGGAGCCAACTAAAATTTTAAATAAATTTCGTCTTTTTGCCATCAATTTAGCTTGAAACAAGGCTTTTTTTGCATTTTCTAATTGATTCATTTTAAGATTCAAAACTCCTAGATTTTGATAATATAATATCATAGATGTAGTATCACCTAAACTGGTAAATATTTTATTGCTCTTTTCAAGAAATAATTTTGCTTTATAAGTATCTTCTCCCTTACTTAGGAGGTATGCAATATTAAAATATAGACCAGCTATTAATTCCTTGTTATTAAGTTTTTCAGATATCTCTAAAGCCTTATTAAAGTACAACAACGCTTTTTGGTAATTTATTTCTCTAAATAGAAGTCCTATATTATTATAAACCCTTGCCTGTTTATTTATATCATTATTTTCCTCAAAGCATTTTAAGGCCTCGATGTAATTTTTTATAGCCTGATCAATATCGTTCAGGTAAGAGTAGCCAATTCCTTTTACTCTATATGCTTCACCAATTCCTGAAATATAATTTGCTTTTATTGATAATTTTAAGCTACTATCGGCCAGAATAATGGTTTTTGTAGGATTCTCAAAACGGAGATCAAATGCGGTTTTGTTCAGTTTATTGATTCTAATACTGTCATTTATACTTTCCTCTGCTGATAATGCCCTGAAAATATCTTCCAACGGCATTTTATATAAACTCGTGGGGTTGAATAAATAAAAAGCAAAAAAACTTGCCGCCAACAGCAATGTGGCTGAGGAGGAAGCAATCAAGACTTTATTTTTCAATTTCGAAAGTTTTAGATCAGATTCAACAAATAATTAAATTGAATAAACCTTTGAACTAATATAAAAATATAAACATATTTTTTAAAAAAGTAATAAAGGCGGTGAAGCGCCCCAAACGTTTCAACCGCCTTTTAATAACCAATATTAAATATTACCCTTAGTAATAATTTACATCTTTAAAAGAATAAGATTCTTTCTGGTTATGTTTAAATCAATAGTACATCAATTTGGTTCGAAAACATTTTAAATTGAATAACCGGTATGTTCTATTTAGTTAACGGTAGGTATATCGGAAATATCGCGCCATACATGCTTTAATATTTAAAATAATGCCTTACGGTTTCAAGGAATTCAGAAGACCTTCTTCTAGAAACCACATGCTCTGAATTGTCTGATAATTTTACTATTAAACCATTTTTATTAGTATAGTCACTCAGATGTTTTAAATTAATGATAGTTGATTTATGTATCCTGCTGAAACCCGAATTCTCAAGTATTTCTTCATATTCTTTAAGATGTCTTGACACCAGGATGTTTTCTTTGTTTTCAAGGTGAAAAATAGAATAATTGCTATCTGCTAAAACGTAAATAATTTCATTGATGTTGAGAATCTGAAACCCATTTGAATGTGGGAGGTTTATCTTATTGATCTTTTTGATATCGCTAAGATTTTCTTCAAGACTGTTGAGTTGTGCTTTGATATTATCTGAAATTGATTGGTCGTTCTCATTTCGTTTTTTCAAATTGATAACCTTTACAACTGCATTCTTTAGTTCGTCAATGTCAATGGGCTTTAATATATAGTCAATTGCACATGCCTTTAATGCTCTTAATGCATATTGATCAAAGGCAGTTGTAAAAATGACAAATGAATTTGCTTTCTGCAGGTCTGGTAATAAATTAAATCCATCTTCATTTGGCATAGCTATGTCAAGAAAAACCAAATCAATTTCACCTGATTTCAGCATTTTTCTTGCTTCTGCAACTGATTGTGCTATGCCTTTGATTTTGACCTCAGGAAAATGTCCGTTAATGAGGAAATATAGGGATTGACGTGAATATTCTTCATCGTCAACTATAAGTGCGTTTATTGACATACTATCATGATTGCTTACACTTACTAAAGTATTTGTAATATAAACAATAATGCAATAAAAATGAGTAAACGGTATGTTTTTTTGAGTATTAGTACTCAATCACCTGTTGTTCAGTCATTTTCGGCAAATCTCTGAACTGGTATTGCTGTGTTCTGAGCTGAGGTTCAAATCCTGCTTCTCTGATTGAATCCTGAATTCCTTGTGAGGTAAAGCGGTGTGGGGCACCAGCGGCAGAAACCACATTTTCTTCGATCATGATCGAGCCAAAATCATTGGCACCGGCATGCAGACAGATCTGGGCAACCTGCTTTCCAACGGTTAACCAAGATGCCTGAATATTTTTTACATTGGGTAGCATGATACGGCTCAATGCAATGGTACGGATGTATTCATCTGCCGTCACCTGATTGGTGATGCCTCTTACTCTCTTGAGCAGCGTACCATCATCCTGAAATGGCCATGGAATAAAGGCGATAAACCCTTTAGCATCAGCCGGTTTTTCTGCCTGTACTTCACGTAGCCAAACCAAATGCTCAAAACGTTCTTCCAATGTTTCTACATGTCCGAACATCATGGTTGCTGAAGTGGTCAATCCTAACTGATGCGCAGCACGCATCACATCCAGCCATTCTTGT
>JBIIWE010000066.1:0-8399 GCA_044339075.1 Daejeonella sp.
GGGCACCTTGGGATTGGTTACTTTTGGCCTTCAAACCTGAGCCGCCCTTCAGCGGCGAAAGCATGAACACCTTAAAAAAACAATAAAAGCTGGTGAATAACTAAGAGCCCACCCGGCGATAGAGGCTGGCAAGGTTACAGGGGGGGGGCTTGCTTTTCGAATTTTTAATAATACACCCCATTTATTGCGTCAATGAAGATTTCTTGCTTTTCCTTAATTTAACCGTACATCAATGAATAACTATATAATTATCTCAAAAAATTACCCTATTCAGTCTACGTGGGTAAATAATTTGCCATAATTGTAGAACGTTTTCCCCAATATTTCGGTAATAAATTCCACACTTTCTCAATATCAAGCCAAATTGAGTGTTTATACACATTGGCACTTTCATTGTTGTACTAAATCGTTAATCAATAAGCTTATTTGAGCGATAAGTTCAATTGAACTTTAGTTAACAAATTTTTCAGCATCCAGTTTACTAGGGGGAAACACTTGTTTGACAACAATTTTTAATCAATTTTTCATGCTTAATCATGATGTGTAAAATATAGTTTTTATGAGGAGGCAAATTCTTATTGTTGATGATGAACTGAGCATATTAAAACTGCTAAATTTTATTCTTTCAAAAGACTATGACCTAGTGATCAAGCATAATGGTGCAGATGCTATTTCCTGGCTGGAAGACGGCAATGACCCCGATCTTATCATTTCTGATTTTGAAATGCCATATATTGATGGTGGATCATTTATTAGAAATCTGAAAATCAGCGGATTTTATAGAAATACACCCATTATTCTTCTATCCGGAGCTGACAACCTCGATAATATAGTTTCCAGAATGCCTTTTCAGGCAGACTGCTATTTCAAAAAGCCTTTTAATCCTGCGGAGTTAAAATCATCAATTTCCGAGGCACTTTTATATTGCGATGCTAGAAACAATTAAGAAGTATAGTTATCCTATTAATAAAGGCCATCATCTAAGTATCGCCTATATGGGCACCAAATCAAGCGATGCAATTCTAACAGAGCTTCCGAATGAATTCCATATTTTTCAAAACAAGACTCTTGAGGAATTACAAGATTTTCTGAATAATCAATCTATATTAACATTACCTGACGTTATTATAATTGAAACAGATATCAATGGTGATTGCTTCAAATTTATTTCGCAATTAAAAAAAAATGCCTTGTGGCGTGAACTAATCATTGTTCTAATCTCACCAAGCCATAATAAAGAATGGAAAACGAGAGCATTAGAATTAAAAGTTCATGATTTTTACGTTCTTCCGTTCCCCATAGAGCATTTGATTGAACGTTTAGCTTTCCTGGTAAAATTTAAACTAATAAAACCAAACTTGTCAATTTTAGAAAGTGCGGATTTTACTTATAAATTACCCTTGACAAAAAGACTGTTTGATATTCTTATTGCATCGCTTGTGATCATCATGGTTTTGCCCATTTTAATAATCACATCTATTCTTATCCGACTTGACACAAAAGGGCCAATCTTATATAAAAGTAAAAGAGTTGGGACAGGATATAATATCTTTGATTTTTATAAATTCCGGTCAATGCGTATCAATGCTGACCTTCAGTTAAAAAATCTTTCCGATTTAAATCTTTACAAATCAAAAGTAGATGATGAAATTTCAAGCAATAAATCTGTTTTTGTAAAGTTAATTGATGACCCAAGGATCACCAGAATTGGAAATTTTATCAGAAGAACGAGTATAGATGAACTTCCACAACTTTTCAATGTCATAAAAGGCGATATGTCGCTCGTAGGAAATAGACCATTACCACTTTATGAAGCAGAAATGCTTACATCCAATGATTGGTCATTAAGATTTATGGGTCCTGCAGGTGTTACTGGGCTATGGCAAGTAAAAAGCAGAGGAAAAAAAGATATTTCTGAACGAGATCGGAAAAAATTTGATAACTTTTACGCCTCAAAGTATTCCTTCTGGTTTGACGTGGGAATACTCATAAAAACAATACCTGTTATTTTGCACAAAGAAAAATTTTAAATTATGATCAAAAAATTCTTTTCACTAACAGCATTTCTTTTTTTAATTCAATGCGGGTATATAAAAGCCCAGGAATCTATGATGACAGATATTTCCTACGTATTTTTGGAAAAACTAATAGCAACCGCAAAAGAAAATTACCCTAGAATGAATAGTTTTGAAGGTCGCATAAAAGTTGCTAAAACAAGTGTAGGACAAGAGCAATTATCATGGCTTGATGCCTTTTCATTTAACTATGTATACAATCCCAATAATAGTCTCGATCGGGTAAATCCAATGCTTTTCAATGGTTATCAGGCAGCTTTCAATTTTAATTTAAGTTCATTACTTCAAAAATCAGGGAACGTAAAACAAGCAAAAGAGAGTGTAAAGCTAGCACAATTTGATCTTGATGAATATAATCTTACTTTAGAAACGGAAGTTAAAAGACGCTATTTCAGCTATGTGCAGTCACTTGCAAACCTCAGACTTCAAACCAAAGCATCATCTGATGCATTGAACATTAGCAAAGAAATAAAAACCAAATACGAAAAAAGCGAAACAACATTTGAGCAATATACCATGTCTCAAATGTCGTATTCAGGTGCTTTACAATCCAAAATAGCAGCAGAAACAAATTTCCTGATTGCTAAAGCTTCTCTGGAAGAATTATTAACTAAAAAAGTGGAGGAAGTACAATAATAGTAGAATGGAGGAAATAAAGAAATTTATTGATTTATTATTACGTTATAAATTTGCACTTATAACCATTCCGCTTATTACGGTAATGGTTACCTTTTATATTGTCAGAAATCTTCCTGACGTTTACCCGGCACAGGCTCAACTTGCCACAGGAATAGTTGATGAAACCCAACAAATGGCACTTTCCGAAGCCAGTTCACTTCAGGAGTCGCGAATCAATCAGAAATTTGTCAATATGGTGCAGGTCATGCAATCAAAAAGTATGCTTGATCTGGTTTCCTATAAACTAATCATTCATGACCTTACCACAAAGCCCTTTAGGGAACCTAGTGAACTACTGAAAACGCTAAACCTCGAAGCAAAAAAACATGCATTGAGTGTTTTCAAGGAAAAATACAGGAAAAAAGAAGGCCTGAATTTAAGAAATGATGATGAGGAAGGCTTGTCGAGAGTTCTCGGATCTATGGGATACGATGAGATCTCTTTAAAATGGGATATGCTGGTTTATCGGGCTGGAACAACAGATTTTATTTTCATTGATTTTCAATCTGAGAACTCCGAATTATCTGCATTTGTAGTCAATACCTTATCTAACGAGTTTAAAGATTATTATACAGTACTTGTAAAAGAAAATCAACGTTCATCAGTAAGCTTTTTAAAGAATCTCTTAAAAATTAAATCAGATACCCTTCAAGCACGCATAAGTGGTTTACGTGAATATAAAATTCAAAATCGCATACTTAATCTAACTGAGCAATCTTCACAAATCTATTCCCAAACGGCAGATTATGAACAGCGAATGCTGCAAGCGGAAAAGGATATTGTTTCTCTGAAAGGTACCATTGCTAGTATAGATAAAATGTTCGATCCTAAAGACCGCCGGTACCTGGAATCGACCTATACCAATATTAACCAGAAAATAATTGGTACGAAAGCTGAAATGAATGCTCTTCAAGATAAATATATAAAAAACGACTTTGACGAAAAATATAAAATTTCAATAGACTCCCTTCAGCAGGTTATGAGTGCTCAGATTAATACCATGTCTGACAAATACATAGACAACCCGCTAAATTCAAAAACCATACTTGTTCAGAAAAAGCTTGACCTTCAAATTGAACTTGATCGTACAGTTTATGGACTGAACTCGCTCAAAAAACAACTCAATGTAATGAGCGATAAATTTGAAATGCTTGTCCCTCATGAAGCAGTCATCCAATCTTTTGAGAGGGACATACAAACAGGAAGTGAAGAATACCAGGACCTTCTGGCTCAATACAACAAAGTTACCATGGAGGCTGAGTTTCCTGTAAAATTAAGACAAGCTCAGGTTGCCATGCCAGGGCGTCCTTTACCTTCCAAAAAAATGCTTCTAGTAATCATTAGCGGCATTCTAAGCGGAGTTTTCTGTGTGATCATACTATTTGTCATGTTCTTCCTGGATAACCGTATACGAGTGCCTAGTGATCTGGTACTTATTGCTAAGGCTCCTGTGCTCGGGTATTTAAATCTGGTTGGAAAATCAACACTTGACCTCAAAGGGATCTGGAAAAACCTCCATGGAACAGCAGAAATGAGGGAGTTTAAAAAACAGTTGCGTTCAACACGATTTGAAGTAAACAGAGAACTTGCCAAAACTTCCGAAAGGGGACAAATATTAAGTATAACCAGTATTTCTGAAGGTGAAGGTAAAACCCTGATCTCTGCCTGCATAGCTTATACCTATGTTATGGTAAATAAAAAGGTTTTACTGATAGATGGTAATTTTGATAGCCCTTCAATCACGAAAAATTCAAACACAAAACTCTTCATTGAAGATTACCTCCATACTGGGAATCTGGAAGGAATTAATTTTAATACCGGCATCATGGTGATGGGAAATAGAGGTGGTGATAAATCTCTATTGGAGGTAAGTAACGAAGAAAATATACTTCAAAGATTAGAAATACTGCGTTCCCATTTCGACATAATTCTGGTTGAAACACCCCCGCTTGATGCACTAAACAAAGCAAAAGAATGGATCTTATACACAGATAAAACGGTTAGTGTTTTTGAGGCTGATCAAACGATCGATGAAATGAAAAAACAGCATATTAATTATCTGACTAATCTGAATGGGCAGTTCATAGGTTGGATATTAAATAAGGTCAAGCAACAAGGCAAATTAGAAGAAAGAATAGATCATGCAGATGTGCTAGAATGATATGCTGAATCCCATCATCATATTTTTTTGGGAATTAATCCAGATAGTGATCGGATATAACCTCATTTTACCTTTGATCTTCTTTTTTTTTTACCTGCCAATTCATTTCATTAAAAATAAACCTGCTGCCTTGCAATCTGTTCCAGAAAACGATTATGCGATCATCGTTACTGCCTACCAGCAAACCGGGCTAATTCCTGAAGTGATCGATTCTATCCTAAAACTTAATTACACTAATTTTCTTGTTTATATTGTTGCCGACCATTGCGATGTCACTGATTTACACTTCAATGACGACAGAGTAATTTTGCTTTGTCCGGAAAAGGTAATTGCAAGTAATACAGGATCTCACTTATATGCGATCAGACATTTTAAAAGGAATCATAAATTCCTGACGATCATTGACAGCGACAATCTGGTACACCAAGACTATCTTTCAGAACTTGACAACTATTTCAGTCTTGGTTATCAGGCGGTTCAGGGTATTCGAAAGGCCAAAAATTTGGAAACAAACTATGCCGCCCTAGATGCTGCAAGAGACCTTTATTACCACTTTTATGATGGTAAAATACTTTTCGGACTTGGATCATCAGCAACACTCTCCGGATCAGGAATGGCATTTACAACAGAACTTTATAAAGACTGCATTAAAAATACAGTAATCAAAGGTGCTGGATTCGATAAAGCACTGCAGTATGAAATAGTGAAACGCGGATTAAGAATCGCATTTGCTGAAAAAGCAATCGTCTATGACGAAAAAACATCACAACCTGAGCAATTGATAAAACAAAGGTCGCGATGGATAAATTCATGGTTCAAATACTTTAGCAACGGATTTATACTGTTAAATAAGGGCATTATTCACAAAAGTATGAATCAGTTTCTGTTTGGAATTGTACTCCTAAGGCCCCCATTATTTATTTTTCTTATCCTTTCACTGATCTGCCTTAGTATTAATATTGCAATTGATCCATTTTTCGCTTTTATTTGGCTTTTGGCTTTAATCTGTTTTGTATTAGGCTTTGGAATAAGTATTGTACAAAAAAATACTGATCCATTGATATACAGGTCACTGGTAAATATCCCTAAATTCATTTTTTATCAGATTATTTCCCTGTTAAAAGTACGATCGGCAGACAAAATTTCTGTTGCCACAGAGCATAGTCATAAAAAAAATTTGGATGACCTGGCTAATTAAAAAAAATATTAAACATGAGGTATAACCATATAAAAGACAGAAAAACAACCCAGGAAATATTTTTACTGATCAGTAAATACGCTTCTATGGCTCTCGCTTTTATCACTGTTTTTTTCTTTTTTATTAAAATTCTGTTTCTGTAAAATCGGCCTTATAAAAGATGAAACCAAATTTAAAAGGTATTGGCCTTTCATTGAAAATACTGGGGAAACCAGCAGGCTTTTTAATTTTGCTTGTTATCTCCATTATGTTTGCCTACGTGGTAAAATCTGCCCAGATCAAGGGAGCTGCTTTGATATTTATTGCTTTAATAGGCCCGGTCATCGCCTTTGCTGTAATTGCTAAGCCTAAATTTGGAATTACCGTATTATTAATAGCTTCATATCTGATCATGTGGATACTGAGATTGAACCTTATAAAATTTCCACTGGGAACGGTAATGGACGGCATTCTGGCTTTGCTGATTATTGGGCTCTTTGTTCAACTCAAATATCGGCCCGACTGGTCATTCCTGAGCAGTCCGATAAGTGTCATGATCATCATATGGATCATTTACAACTTTATTCTGGTTGCTAATCCGGTGGCTCAATCTAAAATGGCCTGGCTATATACCATCAGAAGTTTGGCCATTGTAATGCTCACTTATTTCGTATTCAGTTATAATATTCGCGATATAAAATTTATCCGGTTCATTATAAAACTTTGGCTAGTACTCAGTGTATTTGCCGGATTAAATGGATACAGACAACAATTCATCGGTTTTATGGCCTATGAAGAAGCATACCTCTATTCTGATCCATTGATCAGAGACCTTCTTTTTATCAATGGGGTTTGGAGAAAATTCTCCATTTTTTCTGACCCTACCGCTTTTTCATATAATATGATTCTGAGCTCCCTTCTATGTGTAGGATTAATGTTCGGGACTGTTTCTAAGATAAAAAAAGGCATTTTGGGATGTCTGATATTATTTTTTATAAGCAATATGCTTTTTTCGGGAACCAGAAGTGCCTATGTACTCTTGCCTGCAGCAATGATCATGTTAACAATCCTGGTATTTAACAAGAAAATTCTGATCATTACTACTGTTGCTGCCATGTTTATGGCTGTAATCATATTCATACCCACCAGCAATCCGGTACTTTATCGATTTCAATCTGCCTTTAAACCTTCTGATGATGCATCATTCAATGTTAGAGCACGCAATCAAAAAATGATTCAACCCTATATCTGGGCGCATCCAATAGGTGGCGGACTTGGCTCAACCGGGGTTTGGGGGGCCAAATTTTCTCCAGGGTCTTTTCTAGCGTCATTCCCTCCAGACAGCGGTTATGTTCGTGTAGCCGTTGAAATGGGATGGATAGGCTTATTTTTGTTTTGCACTCTCCTGTTTGTAATACTAAAAACAGGTATAAACAATTTTTTTGCAATAGAAGATCCTGAACTCAAAAGCTATTGTCTGGCTATGGTATTAATTGTTTATGCCTTAACCATTGGAAATTATCCGCAGGAAGCAATTACACAATATCCACTAAATGTATATTTCTTCCTGGTTGCAGCGCTGATCAACGCAACCTATCAACTTGATAAAGAGAAAAGAGCAGAAAAGCATGCGCTAGCAGATGCAAGTAGCAGTTTATAAACATTTATTAATAAATCAATAATGAATTTAGAATGGATTAGCATATTGAAGTGCCCTATAAGCGGACAAGAACTTTCAGTACTACAGCCTTCAGAGATAATTGCTCTCAATGAAGATTCCATGAATAATAGGCTATGGCAGATCGATGGAAAAAAGATCGATTACACCATTGAGCTGGGATTAATCACATCAGACCATACTTATATTTATCCCATAATAAATGGCATTGTACTTTTACTGAAAGATCTAGCTCTTACCGGTTCAATTAATCATATTATAAGTGAAAAGATAGATAAGGACAAAGAGCTAGTTCAAAATTTTTATAATCAGAAAGGCTGGTTTGTGAATGAGGAGGGGAATTATGAGGATGCTGTTATTTACGAAGATCTGAGAGAGGTATCTAAAGAATATTTACAAAAATGCCATGATCGCGTATCTCGATTCTTGAATCCAACAGGAACTTATATGCTTGATGCAGCTTCCGGCGCTTTACAATATTCAGACTATTTACAATATTCATCTAATTATAAATACCGGGTCTGTGTTGATTTTTCATTTCAGGCTTTGTCTGAGGCGAAAAAGAAACTTGGTGATAAAGGTATTTATATCCTTGCCGACATGTGCAATATGCCATTTAAAGACCATGTT
>JBIIWE010000067.1:0-8377 GCA_044339075.1 Daejeonella sp.
GCAAATTTCTCCATGTACTCACTCATATCTACCTGAATCAAAGCATCCTCAGTATCAAACATGAAGCGGGCAAGTTCTTTAGCTAATTCCGTTTTTCCAACACCAGTCGGTCCAAGGAAAATGAATGAACCAATCGGTTTTTTAGGATCTTTCAATCCCGCACGGGTACGCTGAATTGCTTTTGTTAATTTCTTTACAGCATCTTCCTGACCAATAACCCTGCTATTGATCGAATCAAACATCCCAAGCAATTTAATGCTATCAGCTTGTCCAACCCGTTGAACAGGAATTCCGGTCATCATAGAAACAACTTCTGCAACATTATCCTCCGTTACGGTATAACGTTTTGTTTTTGTTTCAGCCTCCCACTCACTTTTTGCTTTTTCAAGTTCTTCAAGTAAGTTCTTTTCGGTATCGCGAAGTTTCGCAGCTTCTTCATACTTCTGACTGCGAACAACTTTATTCTTCTCAATCTTGATCTCTTCAATTTTTTGCTCCACATCAATAATATTTTGCGGAACATGAATATTGGTCAGGTGAACACGAGAACCAGATTCATCAAGAGCATCAATAGCCTTATCAGGTAGAAAGCGATCAGTAATATACCGTGAAGTTAAACTAACACAGGCATTGATAGCTTCATCAGTATAAGTTACACCGTGATGCTCTTCATATTTTTCTTTAATTCTATTCAGAATTTCAATGGTTTCTACAGGAGTTGCAGGCTCTACCATCACTTTCTGGAAACGACGATCGAGAGCACCATCTTTTTCAATGAACTGACGGTACTCATCCAAAGTGGTTGCTCCAATACATTGAATTTCGCCACGAGCTAATGCTGGTTTGAACATATTCGATGCATCCAGAGAACCTGAAGCACCCCCAGCACCAACAATGGTATGAATTTCATCGATAAAGAGAATAACATCCGGAGATTTCTCCAGTTCATTCATTACCGCCTTCATCCTTTCCTCAAATTGACCACGGTATTTTGTACCGGCAACCAATGAGGCCAGATCAAGAGTAACTACCCTCTTATTAAATAGCACACGTGAAACTTTACGCTGAACAATTCTAAGGGCAAGTCCCTCTGCAATCGCAGATTTACCAACACCCGGCTCACCGATAAGAATTGGATTGTTCTTTTTACGACGTGATAAGATCTGAGAAACACGCTCGATTTCTTTTTCACGACCAACGATCGGATCCAATTTCCCATCTTCGGCAGCTCTGGTCAGGTCGCGGCCAAAATTATCAAGAACCGGAGTTTTTGATTTAATATCAGAAACCTTTTTAGGCTGACTGAAGCTTTCTTCTTCTCTGAAATCATCGTCACCTGCAGGAGATCCACCCGGAGCTTCATCACGGAAACCTTCCTTGTTATTTTCTACTTCAACCTTGAAAATATCATAGTTGACATTGTATTGCTGCAGGATCTGAGAAGCAATATTATCTTCATCTCGAAGGATTGACAATAATAAATGCTCCGTACCTATGATATCACTTTTAAATATTTTTGCTTCGAGATAGGTGATCTTCAGAACTTTTTCAGCTTGCTTAGTCAGTGGAATGTTTCCAAGATTCACAGTTGTGCTGGAAGTTCCCTTAACAGAATCTTCAACTGACTTTCGTAATCTGGCTGTATCAACACCCGCACCCTTTAATATTTTTATTGCCATGCCGTCTCCTTCCCTTATGAGACCCAGTAGCAAATGCTCTGTTCCAATATAATCATGTCCCAGACGCAGGGCTTCTTCCCGGCTATATGATATTACGTCTTTGACGCGTGGGGAAAATTTAGCTTCCATTATATTAACTTTCTGTATGTATTAACGCCCTAATCTATTAAATTATTAGTTTAATAACTATCTGACTTCTGTAACATTTATCAACAATTACGCCATTTTTTCAAAAAAGGTTTTCTGGACATATGACATAATAAAGTTGACATGTCTCTGACTAAAATACGATATTTGGAGATCAATAATCGATACAAATGTCAGACGAAAAAATAATCTTTTCTATGGCCGGGGTAAATAAGATTTACCCTCCACAGAAACAAGTACTTAAGAATATCTATCTATCGTTTTTCTATGGTGCAAAGATCGGGGTAATCGGACTAAATGGCTCTGGAAAGTCATCCGTTCTCAAGATCATTGCAGGATTAGACAAATCATACCAAGGAGATGTGGTGTTCGCTCCGGGATATACTGTTGGTTATTTGGCTCAGGAACCGCTCCTGGATGCCCAAAAAACGGTACGAGAGGTGGTTGAAGAGGGTGTTGCTTCAACAACTGCTATATTAAAGGAATATGAAGAAATCAATGAAAAATTTGGTCTTCCGGAAGTATATGAAAATGCGGATGAGATGGACAAACTTCTTGCCCGGCAAGGAGAATTACAGGACCAGATCGATGCTTGCGGGGCCTGGGAGCTTGATAGTAAACTAGAACGGGCAATGGACGCATTGCGCTGCCCTGAGCCAGATACCAAAATTGCCATATTGTCAGGCGGAGAGCGCAGAAGAGTAGCATTATGTCGCCTCTTACTTCAGGAGCCAGATGTTTTATTACTCGATGAGCCTACCAACCACCTCGATGCAGAGAGTATCGACTGGTTGGAACAGCATCTTAAACAATATAAAGGTACAGTAATCGCTGTTACGCATGACAGGTACTTCCTTGATAACGTAGCAGGATGGATCCTCGAACTTGACCGTGGCGAAGGTATTCCATGGAAAGGAAATTACTCATCATGGCTTGATCAGAAAGCAAAAAGACTAGCTTCAGAAGAAAAGACTGAAAGCAAGCGTCAGAAAACACTTGAAAGAGAACTCGAATGGGTTCGGATGGCACCCAAAGCACGTCATGCCAAGTCAAAAGCTCGTCTATCAAACTATGAAAAACTTGCCTCTGAAGATACCAAGGAAAGAGAAGATAAACTGGAGCTATTCATTCCACCAGGGCCGAGATTAGGAAACCTGGTGATCGAAGCCCAGAATGTTACCAAGACTTATGGCGATAAATTATTGTTTGAAAACCTCAGTTTCTCTCTCCCTCCTGCGGGAATTGTTGGAATCATCGGACCGAATGGTGCAGGAAAAACCACTCTGTTCCGATTAATTACGGGACAAGAAACTCCGGATGCAGGTTCATTTAGAGTGGGCCCGACCGTAGCCTTGGGCTATGTTGACCAGATGCATGATGATCTGGATCCGGAGAAATCGGTTTGGGAAAATATTACTGATGGCCAGGAAACGATCTTATTAGGGAACCGTCCTGTTAACTCAAGAGCTTATGTTTCCAAATTCAACTTCAATGGTGCAGACCAGCAGAAAAAAGTTTCCGTGCTTTCAGGAGGAGAAAGAAACAGAGTGCATCTTGCAATAACACTTAAGAAAAGCTCAAACGTCCTCCTTCTGGATGAGCCCACCAATGACATTGACGTGAACACCTTAAGAGCACTGGAGGAAGGTCTAGAAAACTTCGGAGGATGTGCGGTTATCATTTCCCATGATCGCTGGTTTTTGGATAGAGTTTGTACCCATATCCTGGCCTTTGAAGGCAATTCACAGGTTTATTATTTCGAAGGGAATTATTCTGAATACGAAGAGAACAGGAAAAAACGTACAGGTGATGTTCAACCTCACCGGATCAGGTATAAGAAACTGACTGATTAAATAAAATACACCGGGATCAGGGGGAGGGTTTTCTGTTGATTCCGGTATTTTTCTTTCAGACACGTTCTCGTGAGGAAAAGAATAGTTGTAGAGATCACTAACAGAGAGCACTCATAATATTCTATGGACGGTGTTCTCCCCGCACTATAAACTTGCATTGCCAACTCCGAGGAAACTGATCGGTGAAAACACCGACCAGAGGGAAACACCGACTAGAGGGAGATCCTGAACAAAGTGAAGTGAATCGTTGTTCTAAAGCTAATTTGTACTTATTTTAACGAAGTTACCTCACCTGCTGAAGTGCATGTTTCGGCCTGCCTGACGGTAGCAGGCATGACATTCGTTTTAGATTGATTTTAATTTTCTTTAAGCAAATTGGCTTGTTTTACGGTAAACACCAACTACAAGAAAACCTAGCGAAACGATTACTCGCTAAGACGCTAAGGCGCAAAGGTTTACAGATTATTTATGGTCATTCGTTTTATATTCTACGATCGCGTCTTTGCGTCTCTGCGAGATTTTTATTTAATCCATCTTCCAATTGAACAACGATATTATGCGTCATGCCTTTTCCCCTTTTTTTCTCTTGGAAATCAGAGCACTAACATTTGCGATATAAAATTCATTTAACCAGACGAAAACCCGAAGAAAACCTCTAGCCTCCTGTATGTTAAAA
Source organism: Daejeonella sp. (assembly GCA_044339075.1). Classification (GTDB taxonomy): domain Bacteria; phylum Bacteroidota; class Bacteroidia; order Sphingobacteriales; family Sphingobacteriaceae; genus Daejeonella. The sequence continues at coordinate 4,356 of JBIIWE010000067.1, forward strand.
TGTTAACAAAAAAATAACGTACATCCTCATCTTTCAGGGACCATAATAGGTTATCTTTAAAATATCGTATAATATCCTGTTATACACCGGCTTAAATAGAATTCACCTTAATGAATATAAATTTATGACTTGGAAAAAATTTAATGGCGAGGTCATTCAAAACCCCATTCTCAGCGAAGTTGAGTCAGCAATAGAACGTGAATACAATCAGGGAAATAAGCTCAAAGTTTGTATTGGTACAGATTCCCAGGTAAAAGGATCAATCATTGATTTTGCGACGGTGATTGTTTTTTTAAGGGAGAAAAAAGGTGGCTTCATGTTCATACATCAGGAACAATCATCAATCAAGATGAGCATCAAAGAAAGAATGCTTTCAGAAGTCCAGAAATCAATCGAATGTGCCTATTCCCTTTGTGATCTGCTTGATCTTTATGATGTAGATCTGGAAGTTCATGCTGATATTAATACAAACCCGAATTTCAAGTCTAACCAGGCATTGCACGAGGCAATGGGTTACATATTAAGTATGGGATTTGTGTTTAAAGCTAAGCCGGAAGCCTTCGCCAGTTCAGCTTGCGCTAATAAACTTGTTCAGTAAACAAAGAAGCCATTGTTTTTAGGCAATGGCTTCTATTGAGCATTATAATTGGTTTATGATGATTTTAGTTTAGTGTGCTCAGTAAGTATTTGCCTCACATTCTCCATGTCTTCCTCCATATCATCTTCTACTTCCTTTTCATAGACTAATCCATGGCTGCTTACAAGTAATGTGCCTTGACTGTATTTTTCATTGTGCTGTGTTGAATCAAGTCCTTCCTCTTCTTCTTCTGAGCTTACACGCATAGGCTGCAATAAGTTGATGAATTTAAAGATACCGTAGGAGACAATAAAACTATAGGAAACAGTGATGGTAACTAATTTAAGCTGAGTAAAGAAAAATTCATGGTTCCCATAGAACCAACCATCAGAACCTGCAGGGTTTACCGTTTTTGTTGCCAATAAACCGGTCAATAATAATCCTACTATACCACCTACTCCATGACAAGGAAATACATCAAGAGTATCATCCAGTGTAGTTTTTGATTTCCAATAAACCGCCAGATTTGATATGATTGCTGCAACAAATCCTATAAATATACTCTGCGGAATTCCTACGTATCCGGCGCCGGGTGTTACTGCTGCAAGTCCGACGACTGCACCGATACAGAAACCAAGAACAGATGGCTTTTTACCTCTAACCACATCAAAGAACATCCAGGATAATCCACCGGCAGCTCCTGAAACATTAGTAGTTGCGAATGCTGAAACAGCGAGGGCATTGGCCCCAAGTGCAGATCCGGCATTAAAGCCAAACCATCCGAACCATAATAACCCGGTTCCTATCAGAACATAAGGAATATTTGCAGGAGGAACTTCTTGTCCGTTAAGATGTGTTTGCCTGCGTTTTAAAACCATTGCACCTGCCAAAGCAGCCATACCTGCAGAAATGTGAACAACGGCGCCCCCGGCAAAATCAAGCCCGCCCATTTTAAATAAAAATCCATCAGGATGCCAAACCCAATGTGCAATTGGTGCATAAACCAGCAAACTGAATAGACATATAAATAATATATAAGATGTAAAACGAATACGTTCTGCCACTGCACCAACCACCAAGCCAGGTGTTATGATTGCAAACATTAATTGAAATAATGCAAATAGTGTTAATGGTATTGTTGGTGCCAGACTCCAAGGTTCACCTGAATTTACTCCCTGAAAGAACAGAAAAGTTCTTGGATCCCCAATAATTCCACCAATGCTCTCACCAAAAGAAAGACTGAATCCGACAGTAACCCAAAGTATACTAACTACCCCGGCAGCAACTACACTCTTGATCATCGTTGAAATAACATTTTTACGATGAACCATGCCACCGTAAAAAAATGCTAAGCCCGGCGTCATCAGGAATACCAAAGCCGTAGCAACCAGCAACCAGGCAATATCAGCTCCGTTATACTTGCCGGTATCAGCAAAATCCGGAAGAGAAGGAACAAAAACTGCTGCTATAGCAATGCTGGCAAGAATTAAAAATGGCAAAATTTGCTTTAGTCCGACTTTCATGATAAAATTTCTTATTAACAGAACAAAAATTCAATTATTTGATACAAATGTATAAGCATTTTGAATAAATTCATCATTATTTTGATACTTTTTTAATAAAATATTCAATTTTTATGAAATTTATAATCTTAAATGAGATTTTACAAGATAAAATACCATTTAAATTCAGTAAAATTTAAAATTTTGCAAATAAAACCATGAAAAATTATGAATTTTTAGACTAAATTTTTAAATTTTATTGAAAATTCAGAAATTAATGAGAAAAAGATGAATTTTTTTATGAAAAAGAGCGCCATTAGGATATTATGGAGGGTAGAATAGCTAAATAGCCCGGTGATTTAGCTCCAGGTATAGATCCGGTTTTCAGATCGGGCTAAAGCCCAATGTAATTTTCCTAAGCAATTGCTGAATATTGGGCTGAAGCCCCGGAAACGTTCTAAACGTTGACCCCAGCTCAAGCTGGGGCCTATTGAGCAACCGTGCAAGTGAAATGATTGAATAAAAATACTGAGAGGTAGGGAAACCATATTGCTCAATAGCCCAGTGCTTTAGCTCCGGCTAAATTAACCGGTTTTGAGGGCGGGCCCGTCCGAACGGAGTTCATCCGGGCGGGCTTCGGCCCAAAAGATAGGCAAGCAGAATGGAACAAATATTGGTGCTTTAGCGCCAGATTACTGTAAAATAATCAAAATTAAGATCAAACAACCAAAACCGAAGCCGCTTTATAAGCACTCCCCTGTACCACTCCTTTAGTCTCAAGACGTTTATCGATATAACTCTGGATTTGAGATTTCTTCATACCCCAGTTCGGAGCGATCAGCAGATCAAAGTCAGCCAAACCAAAAAGGCGCTGTAAAACGATATCAGGACGCAAAAGCGGGATGAATTCCGCTATAAAGTCGGTGTATTCATCTATTGTGAAAACTTTAAAGGGATCACGGCTATATTTTGTACCCATGATAGACCCTTTTACAATATGAAGATGGTGAAGCTTAACAAATTTAATCTGTGGGAACCTGTTGATCTCATCCGCATAGCGAAGCATCATTTCATGAGTCTCCCATGGAAATCCAAAAATAGTATGAACACAAATATCAACTTTTGAATTTTGCGCAAGCTGAACTGCATTTACAAATTCTTGATGACTGCATCCCCTATTTATCCTTAAAAGCGTATCATCATAGATCGACTCCATGCCCATCTCAAGATCCACATCAAAGCGATCAGAATAACTTTCAAGCAAGGCAAGTTTTTCAAAGTCAATACAATCAGGACGGGTGCCTACTGATAAACCAACGATGTTGTTGGTGTTGATACTCAGAGCCTCATCATAAAGCATTTTTAGATAATGCGTTGGCGCATAAGTATTTGTATTGGGCTGAAAATAGATAATGAATTTTTCAGCTCTATAATTTTTAAATGCCCGTTCCATACCTTGTTCGATCTGCTCTCGAATAGTCGGCAATCTTCTTGAAAGTTCAGGCGTAAAAGAATCAACATTGCAATAGGTGCAACCACCGTAGCCCTTACTTCCATCGCGATTGGGACAAGTAAATCCGGCATCGGCAATTATCTTATAAACACGCTGACCATCATACTTATTTTTAAGGTATGCGCCATAATGATTATAATTCTTATGTCCGTAATCTAAAGGTGTTCCCAAAATTCTATTTTTGCAAAGATACAAAATTCATCCTTACCCTTAAACTAAGGCTATGCTTCGGATATATTATAAGAAAGAAAAGCGACTTGCAAAAGAAAGTGATTTTACTTTACTGCATTCAATCCCTCAAAACGACCTGGTTTGGGTAGATCTTCAGAACTCAACTGTCGAAGAGAAAGTTACCATTGAAAATTTTTTCGATATAAAATATTCCTCGGTTGAAGAATCAACTGAAATTGAGAGTTCATCGCGTTTCTAT
>JBIIWE010000106.1:0-7028 GCA_044339075.1 Daejeonella sp.
ACTTCAGATTTTTCTTGGAATATTAAAAGCAGGAATTATAGCAAATTATTTCCCTTCTTCTGTGATTGAAGGTATGCTGGCCGCTATAGGTGTGATCCTTATTTTGAAACAGATTCCACACGCTGTAGGCTTTGATTCAGATTTTGAAGGTGATGAAAGCTTCCTTCAACTTAATCATGAAAATACTTTTTCTGCACTGCTCTCCTCGCTTGATATGATAAGTTATGGCGCCGTAATCATCAGTGTTTTATCCTTGCTGATCATGATCTACTGGCCGGGAATCAAAAAATTAAGCGCTATTCCTGCGGCTATTTTGGTTGTTATTCTTGGAATTGTACTCAGCATGGTATTCCAGAATACAGTTTTGGCACTAAGACCTGAGCAACTGGTTACCATCCCGGTTGTTAATTCTTATAATGAGTTTATATCCTTGTTTGTATTTCCTGATTTTGCACAGATAGGGAACAAACAGGTATGGACCGTAGCCATAACGATAGCAATTGTTGCGAGTATTGAAACGCTATTAAGTATTGAAGCAGTTGATAAAATGGATCCTTACAAAAGGGTATCGCCAACAAACAGAGAATTGGTAGCTCAGGGCATAGGTAATATGACCAGTGGCATGCTTGGTGGTTTGCCCATGACTTCGGTTATTGTGCGTTCATCAGTGAATGTGAATTCTGGAGGAAAGACAAAAATGGGAGCAATCTATCACGGCTTTTGGCTACTGCTTTCATTGCTCTTTATTCCATTTTTGCTCAATAAAATCCCATTAGCCAGTCTGGCCGCTATTCTTTTGATAACAGGTTATAAGCTTGCCAGACTGAGTTTATTTAAGAAAATGTGGAAAAATGGGAAAGATCAATTTATTCCTTTTGTAGTTACTGTACTTGCTGTTGTGTTTACTGATTTACTGAAAGGTGTAGCTTTCGGAATGATGATTGGGATATTTTACATTCTTAGAACAAACCTCAGGAATTCTTATTTCTATAAAATAGAAAAGAACGGAGAAAAGAATGTGATCAGGATAAAACTGGCTCAGGAAGTCTCGTTTTTAAATAAAGCCGCCATACAGCAAACCTTGTTGAAATTACCAAAAGAGTCAGACGTAATCATCGATGGATCTGATTCAATGTTCATCGATAAAGATGTTCTTGAGATCATTCATAATTTTAAACATAGTGCAGTTTCTAAGGGGACTATTGTGCAATTGGTAAATATCAGGGATAATTATGATGGATTGGTCGCTGACCCAATGCTTAGTAAATCACAGGAATAAATTGCTATTGTGCTGGCAAATTAAGGTTTCAAGAAATTATTGATCCTTATCCTTGTTTGTGCAGAAGCCATAATTATCAAAAATGAACACAACAATTGTTAAAGATACTGTATCTGATTCCCTGGGGATAAAAGTCATTAATACGGAAAAGGCAGAAGCTATAAACTCTGACCATATTACTTTCGATCTGGATGAAGTTATTCATCAATTGAAACATTATTTACCTGCACAATCACCATTGAAGGATTTTATCCATCATAATTCGCTTCATGCTTTTCAAAACATGAAATTCTATGATGCGATTTTTAAGGCCTCTAAAATCTTTGGCTATTCTGTTACTTTACAATTATTCGAATACAGAAAATTGTTTCAGGATGGTCGAATAAAGCAAGCAGTATTGGATCGGGTCATTGCAGAAAGAAAGGGCAATAACCAAATTGATCAATGGAAGTATAAATTACTTGACGATGAGTATGATACAATCAACGAGCACAGGATAGGCCGATTGAGAAATCGCTGGGAATCTGAGTACAAAGTTGATGTGGATACTTTGGTGCAACCTCTGCTTTTCCGGGTTCTTTGCAGTTATCTTGATCAGGGTATTTCTAACTGGAATTTCCCTCTACACAAGGATGGATTCCTGGCTTCTATCAGAAACTTGGAAACAAATAGTTATTCTAGTTTCTTTAATTCCAAAAGATCAAGGGAATTACTCTTGAATGATGATACCAGTATCATTGATTTGCTCCGGATAACTGTAGGTGATAGCCGGTTCTTCAAACAATACATTTTTGATCAGCAATTCAGCCATCCCGGATGGTCTGGAATAGTATCTGCAATTGAAGATGATCCGAATTCACTTATGGATAAGCGGAGAATTTTATTGCACGATTTGATTTTTGTTGAACTTTTGCTGGAAATTGATGCCCTCGATACACAGCTTGGGAAAAACTGGCAGCCACTTGCTCAAAAAGTTGAGACTGGTCCATTTGAAATTTTCCAAGAAGTTCCTCAAACCGAATTGAATGAAGTTCTTTCAATGTGGCAGGATGCATTTGAGTGGAGCTATTATGATGATGTACTTACGGGGATTCAGTGTGAAAGGGAGAGGTTTAATGAACTGCTGGTAACGAAGAGCTTTCAGGCGATGTTCTGCATCGATGAGCGTGAATGCTCCCTTCGCAGGCATATTGAAAGTATAGATCCCAATTGTGAGACTTTCGGGACTCCTGGATTTTTTGGAGTTGAATTCTTCTTCCATCCTGAGAATGGGAAGTTTTATGATAAACTTTGCCCTGCCCCGGTCACACCTAAGTTTTTGATCAAAGAATATGGTGTAAATGAGAAGAGGGAACATGAATTACTTTATTCAAAATCATCCCACTCTTTTTTCTTAGGCACGCTCTTTACCCTTACTCTTGGTTTATGGGCGGGCATTAAATTGGTGCTCAACTTGTTTCGCCCGGCTATGAGTCCGGCGATTTCCAATGCCTTTGCACACATGGCCAAAGGTTCAAGCCTGACTATCGAAAATACTGATCCCAATAACATTGAGAATGGGCTGCAAATTGGATTTAGTATTAGTGAAATGTGCGACAGAGTGGAATCTTTATTGCGAGGCATAGCCTTGGTAAAGGATTTTGCACCGATAATTTATGTGTTGGCCCATGGGTCGAGCAGTGCAAATAATCCTCATCATGGCGCTCACGATTGTGGAGCCTGCAGTGGAAGACCAGGGTCTGTAAATTCACGGGTCTTTGCATTTATGGCTAATCATTCCAAAGTAAGAGATATGCTAAATGCCAGGGGTATTTCAATTCCAAAAACGACAAGATTCATTGGCGGTTTACACGATACTGCAAGTGATGAGATCGCTTATTTCGATACCGAAATTTGCGATCTGGCAACTTATGACAAACATCAGCTAAATAGCATTGCATTTGAAATTGCTCTTGATCTGAATGCCAAAGAAAGATCCAGAAGATTTCATTCCATAAACACAAAATCCGGATTAGGGAAGGTTCGCGAAGATATCAGGAAAAGGTCTGTTTCATTGTTTGAACCACGGCCCGAACTTGGGCATGGAACCAATACACTTTGTATAGTAGGAAGAAGAGATGTAACTAAAGGTCTTTTTATGGACAGAAGAGCCTTTTTGAATTCTTACGATTACAGAACAGACCCAGATGGGAAATTTCTTGTGGGAATTATGAAACCGCTTGGGCCGGTTTGTGGAGGAATAAACCTCGAATATTATTTTTCTCGGGTAGATAATTTTAAGCTCGGAGCGGGTACGAAATTACCTCATAATGTGATGGGCTTAATTGGTGTTGCCAATAGCGCCGACGGCGATCTGAGACCCGGTCTTCCGGTGCAGATGATTGAAGTTCATGACCCGGTACGGCTGTTAATCATTGTCGAACATTTACCTGAAATAGTTTTAAAAACAATTCAGTCAGTTCCTGAAATGTATGAGTGGTTTATTAATAACTGGGTTCATTTGATTGTTTTAAACCCTGAAACAGGTAATTTCTCCCGCTTTCATAATGGTGAATTTTCTGACTATATCTCTTCAGTAAAAAGTATTACTGTAGTAAATGATGTTATTGGGATGATTGAAACTTTCCCGGAAATGGAGACTAACAATATCACAGATGCAACAAAAGAGAATTTACCAGTATTCTTGTTAAGCTAAATCTTATGGAAAAAGTACTTCAGATTTTTATTTTGATCCCATTGTTTGGGTTTTTTATTAGTTTATTAATTCCCCGGAAGAAAGAAAATTTCATTTCAGGCGTAGCAATTTTAGCTTCTTCTTTTCATCTTATAAGTATTCTCCTACTAACTTTTTATTGGTTTTTACAGGGTACTCCAACACTGGATATAAAACATTTTGTATTTATAAAAACTGAAGATATTGAAATCTTTATAGATTTTTATTTTGATAAAACTACCTGGGTATTTGCACTTGTTGGTTCTCTTCTGGCTTTTCTCGTCATCCTGTTCAGCCGCTCATACCTTCATCGGGAACAGGGTTTTAAACGTTTTTTTAATGTCCTGTTCATCTTTCTGATAGGTTATAATCTGGTTATTTTCTCCGGAAATTTTGAAACACTTTTTGTTGGTTGGGAGTTGGTTGGAATCGCCTCTTTTTTACTGATCGGATTTTATCGGGATCGGTATTTGCCGGTAAAAAATAGCCTGAAGGTGATTTCAATTTATCGCCTTGGCGATATCTTCCTGATCCTGGTGATGTGGATGAGCCACCATTTATGGCATGAAAACATAACTTTTTCTACCTTGAATAATAAGGCTCTGGTTGATGCTCACCTGATCGAGCATAATTATTATGGTATTTTCATCGGACTGATGATCCTTGGGGCTGCTGCGATTAAATCGGCGCAGTTTCCTTTTTCATCCTGGCTCCCAAGAGCAATGGAAGGGCCAACAAGTTCAAGTGCTATATTTTATGGGTCGCTATCGGTTCATCTGGGAGTATTTCTCTTATTACGGACTTATCCCTATTGGGAAAGCCTCCTGATAGTTAAGCTGCTTGTGATTCTAACCGGGTTATTAACAGCCATCATTGCCATGTTAATTGCTAGGGTGCAATCTTCTGTGAAAACCCAGATTGCATACTCCTCGGCAGCCCAGATTGGATTAATTTTTATTGAACTTGCTCTTGGCTTGCATACGCTGGCTTTAATTCATTTTGCCGCAAACGCCATGTTAAGGACCTATCAATTATTGGTTTCTCCATCTGTTCTAAGTTATTTCATTCATGATATGTTCTTTAGTTATAATCCAAAATTGGAGACAAGTACGAGTTCGGGGCTGACTAAACTAAAAAATTCGCTCTATCTGTTGTCGGTAAAAGAATGGAACCTGGATGCTTTTCTTTATCGCTTTCTCTGGCATCCATTCAAATACATAGGGGACAATCTGAATTTTTTGAATAGCAGGATAACAATTGCCTTTTTAGCTTTCAGCTATGCCCTAGGTATTTTTCTTAAGTTTTATCATGAGAATATCCCACTATCATATTATGAGCTTTTGCCTTTCTATTACTCTTGTGTAGGTCTTTTATTGATCTTAAAGTCGTTCGGGGAGCGTGGTGATGCGATCCATGCCTGGACTTTTGCAATTGCCGGCCAGTTCTTCATTACACTTTCAATCGCTTTATTGAATCAGAAATTCGGATACGATCTGATTCTTATCTATCTCAGCGGCTCAGTTACTTCTGCTATAGCCGGATATATCTGTTTGAGGAAAATCAGGCTGATCGATCATGATATTTCCTTAAACCGGTATCATGGCTATTCATATGAACAACCTATGATTGGATTTATCTTTCTTGTGTCCTGTCTCGGAATCATCGGATTACCTTTCACGCCAACATTTATAGGGATTGATTTACTGTTTAGCCATATTCATAAGCATGAGGAGATATTAATCATTTTCACCGCTTTCAGCTTTATTTTTGTGGAACTTGCAATCTTAAGAATTTATGCCCGTGTCTTTCTTGGACAACATAAAAAAGCATACCATCCGATTGCATTTAAGAGTTCTTAATATAATAATCGGCGCCATTTTCAATGTATTTCAATTCTTTCCGACCTGAATATTCTTAGGTTTTAGCTAATAGATTTCATTCTGAAAACTGACTTGGTTTGCAATATCTTATGCTGAATTCCTTTTAATCCTTCAGATAATCATCAGAGTATATACTTATTGCTATTCAGCACCTATCTTTGATGAGGGATGCTTTGCCGAATTTTGATTTATTTTGAAGAAGAGATGTCTGATCGATTATGGGTATTTGAAGGTTCTATTTTAATTATGATGGCTAATAGATGCAGCCATAAAAATTAATTTAAATAGTTTTGGGAATAAGAATATGGATTTAAGCTGAAATGTAAATGAGTACAAGCGAAAAAGAAAAACGTGGTTATGAAGAATTACTTCAGGGTAATCGTGACTGGGTGAAGAATGAAACGGAAAAGGATCCTGACTATTTTAATAAATTGGCTGCCGGACAGGAGCCTGATGTGCTCTGGATTGGTTGTTCAGACAGCAGGGTTCCTGCCAATGAAGTGACTAATACCAGACCTGGTCAGGTTTTTGTTCATCGTAACATTGCTAATGTCTGTGTACATTCTGATATGAATATGCTCAGTGTTCTTGATTATGCAGTCAATGTTTTAAAAGTTAAGCATGTGATCGTATCCGGACATTATGGTTGTGGTGGTATAGCTGCCGCTCTAAGTAATCAACAATTCGGACTAATAGATAATTGGCTTCGTCATATTAAAGACGTTTATCGCTTGCATAGCCATGAGCTAGACAGAATTTCGGATGAAACACTAAAAGTTAACCGTCTCGTAGAATTAAATGTGATTGAACAGGTTTATAACTTATGTAAAACTACCATCGTACAGAATGCATGGCGTGAGAGAGAAGACCTTGAGATCCATGGCTGGGTGATCGATCTTAGTACCGGATTTGTGAAAGATCTGCAGGTTACTGCAAAATCAAGCGAAAACCTTGGTGAAATATTTAAACTGGATGAGTCTAGAGTGAGATAATGCTGGCTAATGCTGGCTGCTGCTAGCGCGCGCAATGTCATTATTTAAGGGGGCAGAAGGTTCTGGCCTTCGCCAGAATGACAATGCATTTTGTAATAATGAAGGAGATCCTGACTTTCGTCAGGATCGTAATCCTTAACTTAATGACATTGAGCGCGCGAGTG
>JBIIWE010000068.1:0-8305 GCA_044339075.1 Daejeonella sp.
TCATTAGATAAATGAATGAACTAAGCTGACCGTTTACTCAATAAAATATTAAATAACAGAAGAATAGTGTAGCTTGACATTTATTAACGCAATATCTCTATGCTAGAAAACATTGATCTGCAACAGGTTATGGTGCTCGACATAGAAACTGTTCCGCAATATCCATCATTTGATGAACTGCCAATAGATTTCCAGGAGTTATGGGAGCAAAAAACAAAGTTTCAGCGCAAAGATGGTGAAACTCCTTCCGATTTTTATGCTCGTGGTGGAATCTTAGCAGAATTTGGAAAGGTAATCTGTATTTCTGTAGGGATTTTTTCAAATAAAACCAAAAACCTATCACTACGTGTTAAATCGTTCTATGGCGATGAAGAAAAAGTTGTTTTACAATCATTTATAGCCTTATTAAAAACCCAGGCAGATACCCTCATCTTGTGTGCTCACAATGGAAAAGAATTTGATTTTCCCTATTTATGCCGCAGAATCCTGATCAATGGATTGCCCATACCCGCTCAGTTAAACCTTCATGGCAAAAAACCATGGGAGATCATGCACCTCGACACCATGGACCTTTGGAAATTCGGAGATTTCAAAAACTTTACTTCTCTTAAACTTTTGGCTGCAGTATTCAATATACCTAGTCCGAAGAATGATATAGATGGAAGCATGGTGAATGAGGTATATTGGAAGGAGAATGATCTGGAAAGGATTCGAGCCTATTGTGAAAAAGATGTCATCACAACAGCCCGGATTCTACTGCGTTTCAAATCCCTTCCCATACTTTCTGATGAGGATATCACCACAGTAAAATAATGATCACCGTAAAACAAAGCGGTTATTGTTATGTTATCAATTTGTAAGGCAGGCTTTTATTAGTCCGCGAAGCCTTATCTTTGAAAAAATTAGTGAAAAATGTCAAAAAAGAAATCAAATAGCTTTAACCTCGTTCTAAGCAAACTCATCACAGATGTGTTTGAAAAATCAGGAAATAAGCCTCTGAATTATAAACAGGTTGCTTCAAAACTTAACCTTCATGATGATGAATCAAGGGGTTTAATCCTGGAGATATTAAAAGAAGAAACAAAAAAAGGAATTCTTAACGAACCTGAAAAAGGGAAATTCATACTCAAACAATTAAAGACTTTTGTAACCGGAAAGGTGGATATGACCTCCGATGGTTCAGCATATATTGTAAGTGAAGATGAATTTGAAGAAGATATATATGTGGCTCCCCGTAAACTGCGCAATGCACTGAATGGGGATATGGTCAAAGTTTATGTATATGCAAAAAACAAAGGACGTAAAAAAGATGGTGAAGTAGTTGAGATTCTGCATAGGGCAAAAATGGATTTTACAGGAATTGTAAATCTATCAGATCGTTTTGCATTCTTCATACCTGACGACCGTAAAATGCTCCATGATATCTTCATTCCAATCGATAGTCTGAAAGGAGCAAAAGACAAAGATAAAGCCATTGCAAGAATCGTTGATTGGCCTGAAGATGCAAAAAATCCAATTGGAGAAATTACGCATGTTCTAGGAAAACAAGGAGAGAATAATGCGGAGATGAATGCCATTCTAGCTGATTATGGCTTCCCTCTCTCATTTCCAGATGAGGTTGAAAAACAGGCAGAAGCCATTGAAGAAATCATCCTCGCTGAAGAAATTGCAAAAAGAAGGGATTTCCGTAAGGTCTTAACCTTTACCATTGATCCTGCTGATGCAAAAGACTTTGACGATGCAATCTCGTTCAGAAAGCTGGACAATGGAAATATTGAAGTTGGTGTCCATATAGCTGATGTGTCACATTATGTAAAACAAGGTACTGCACTTGACAAGGAAGCTTTTGAGCGTGGAACCTCGGTTTATCTGGTCGACAGGGTAATTCCTATGCTTCCTGAGCGACTTTCAAATGGATTGTGTTCATTGAGGCCTAATGAGGATAAACTTTGTTTCTCCGCAGTCTTTGAGCTTGATGCAGAGGCCAATGTTGTTGAGCAATGGTTTGGAAAAACCATTATTCATTCAGATACACGGTTTAGTTATGAAGATGCTCAGGAGATTCTTGAAAATAAAATTGGAAAACATAGCGAAGAACTCCTGAAATTAAACGAACTAGCCTATATTTTAAGGGAGCGTAAATTTAAACATGGTGCAATAAGTTTTGAAAGTGTTGAAGTAAAATTCCATTTGGATGAGCATGGAAAACCTTTGGGAGTATACGCCAAAGAGCGTAAAGACGCACATAAGCTAATTGAAGATTATATGTTGCTGGCAAACAAGAAAGTAGCAGAATTTATAGCAAAAAAAGGTAAAGGCAAGCAAAAATTAACCTTTGTTTACCGCTCGCATGATTCTCCTAAAGAAGATGCACTTTTAAGCTTTTCACAGTTCGCTCTGAAATTTGGATATAAGATCGATATAAGCTCCGGCCGTGAAACAGCAAAATCACTAAATTTCTTAATGGCTGATGTTGAAGGCAAAAAAGAGCAGAATGTTCTTACAAAACTTGCGATCAGATCAATGGCTAAGGCAGTTTATACAACTAAGAAACATAGTCACTACGGACTTGCATTTGATTATTACACGCACTTTACTTCTCCTATTCGCCGTTATCCGGATGTGATGGTCCATCGTCTTTTAGAACTTTACCTTGCCGACGGAAAATCTGTTAGTGAAGATGAATATGAGAAGTTCTCCATGCATTCTTCCCAGATGGAAAAGAAAGCTGCGGATGCTGAACGTGCTTCTGTAAAATATAAACAAGCCGAATTCCTACAGAATAATATTGGAATGGAATATAACGGTATCATATCTGGTCTGACGGAATGGGGCATGTATGTTGAAATTATCGAAAATAAGTGCGAAGGAATGATACGCCTTCGGGATCTGAATGATGATTTTTATGTGCTCGATGAAAAGAACTATTGCATCATCGGTCAAAGGAGAAAAAAGAAGTACCAGCTTGGTGATGAAGTTAAGATTCTTGTGAAAAAAGTTGATCTGGCAAAGCGTCAGATAGATTTTAGCCTGATTAGAGATTAATTATAAATAATAAATTCTTATAAAATTATTTTGAATTCAACCGGCTCTCAAATGGGATCCGGTTTTTTATTTTATGAATTAAACTGGCAATGGATGTTTTTTTTGCTTTAGATAAATATTTATTTATTATTTTAAAGAAAATCTGAACCTTTCTACATTAATTATTTCAATGAATATATTTCAATCATGATTTTTAAAGGGAGCTGAGATTAGAGATTTTTGCTAATTTTACCTCAATTCTATCTTTCATAAATGCATTCAATAGAACAACTTCAATACCTAGTCAATAAGGCAATAGCCGATACAAAATATACAGAACAGCCTGCGGAACTTTATGAACCCATTAGCTACCTGATGCAATTAGGTGGCAAACGCATGCGACCGGTTTTGGTTCTGATATCTACAGAGTTATTTGATGGAAATGTTTTAAAAGCCTTAGACGCTTCAATTGGTATAGAGCTATTCCATAATTTCACTCTCATGCATGATGATATCATGGATAAGGCTCCGCTTCGAAGAGGTAAGCCTACAGTTCATGCCAAATGGAATGAAAGTGCGGCTATATTATCCGGAGATGTGATGTTCGTGGAGGCATATAAGCTCATGATTAAGGTAGATGATAATATTTTAAGGGAAGTACTCGCAATATTCAGCCATACTGCTTCAGGTGTGTGTCAGGGACAACAGGCAGACATGAATTTTGAAAAGAGAGATGATGTAAGCCTTCCTGAATACCTTGAAATGATCCGACAAAAAACGGCAGTTTTACTTGCAGGAAGTATGCAGATCGGTGCTCTTATTGGTGGAGCAGCACCGGATCAGGCGAAATTATTATACGATTTCGGCGAAAACCTGGGGCTTGCTTTCCAATTGCAGGATGATATTCTGGATGTATATGGAAATCCTGAGAAATTCGGAAAACAAGTTGGAGGAGATATCCTCTCGAATAAAAAGACCTTTTTGCTCATTAAAGCAAAGGAACTTGCAAAAGGAGATACTGCATCAGAGCTTGATCAATGGATAAAAACAACTAATGAACCAATAGCTAAGGTCAATGCTGTAACAACAATCTATAACCTGCTGGAGCTTAGAAAACTGGCAGAAATAGAAATGGAAGAATATGTCAATAAAGCTCTCAAAGCTTTGGATCTGATAGCTGTTGATCGTTCCAAAAAAGAACTCTTAAGAGGATTTGCAGAGCAATTGCTGATCAGAGAATATTAAAAAAAGCCCTGATTCTCATCAGGGCTCTCGTATTTAAAATTTTAGTATTCTGATTATGCTTCTTCAGTTGGAGCAGTAGTCTGATCTGCAGCAGCCTTCTTAGCAGCTGGTTTAGCAGCAGCTTTCTTAGGTGCTGGTTTTGCAGCAGCAACTTCAACAACTTCAACAACTTCTTCAGTTACGACTGCTTTCGGAGCGGCAACTTTTTTAAGCTTTGCAGGAGCTGCATCTTCTAATACAACCGCAACCACTCTTGGAATGATAGAAACATATGATTTATCATCAGATTTCTTTCTGAAAAATACAGTACCATCAATTAAAGCAAAAAGCGTATGGTCTTTTCCAATTCCAACATGCTTATCAGGATGGTGCTTTGTACCGCGCTGACGCACGATGATGTTTCCTGCAATTGCAGCCTGACCACCGAAGATCTTAATACCTAAACGCTTGCTATGTGATTCACGACCGTTTCTGGAACTACCGGCTCCTTTTTTATGTGCCATTTTATTTTATAATTTATGAATTGTAAACAATTCAGGATTTCAAACTTAAACTAGTGTAATCGTTATAAATAATACTTACAACTTATTACTTACAACTTACAACTTACAACTTAATACTTACAACTTAATATTGGTGATCTCAATTTTAGTGAACTGTTGACGGTGTCCGTTTTTCTTCTTGTAACCTTTACGACGTTTCTTTTTGAAAACGATCACTTTATCACCTTTTAAATGTGACAGTATCTTAGCAGTAACTTTAGCTCCCTTCAATGCATCAGCACCGATAGAAAATTTACCATTGTTCTCAGCTAATAATACGTTGTCAAATTCAATACTAGCGCCTTCTTCTCCCTGTAACCTGTGTACAAAAAGATATTGGTCTTTAGCAACTTTGAATTGCTGTCCGGCTATATTTACTATTGCGTACATTATTAATATATTTTTTTAAATGAGGTGCAAATATAAGGAATTATTTTTAAAAATAAAACCAAATTTAAAATCTGTAAACCTCTGTCTGTAAATCGTAACAAAAAGCCCCGATCCTGTAATACTATTCCTGATCACGATCCCTCACATCATTGATCATATTGCTTACCTCAGTAATCAATGTTTTTGCAGCATCGTTTAATTTAGGATCATCCCGGTAAGCTGCATCAAAAAGAATATGCTTAGTCTTACTCTTGTATTTATACTCTAGATAATAATGAGGCGTATTTGCAGCCTTTCCATTTTCAGACTCCCCCTCAATCTTTTCCGGAAAATTCCAGAAGCCTAGCTCTGCTGCCTTACGATGGAGATATAACAGATCATCCTTTCGGAGATTCACCTTCGTTTTTATCAAAGAATCCCTGCTATTCACATATTGATAATATCCAGTTTTAGAATCGTATTGATTCACTAGGCTATCGCCCAGTCCGTATTTAAATGTTAATGATTCAAAATCAGCAAACCTGTATGGCGCATTCTTAACCATTATGGAGTAATAATACACCATATAAATAAGAAATGGTGCTATGATACAAACGCCTAAAAATATCTTTTTTCCTCTATCACTCATGTTTATTAGTATATCGACAGACAAATATCCATTATTCCACTATAGATTTCAATGTTTTTCTATCTGATTCTCCAGTTTATGTATTCTTTTTTCATCAGGAGCTCCCAGATCATCTACCGGAGGATGAAATTCTCCTTCCCATTTGGCAATGACCACCGTTGCAAGACAATTCCCTATAACATTCACAGATGTTCTGGCCATATCCATCAGCTCATCAATTCCAAGAATAATGAAGATTGGCCATACAGGCATCCCAAATGATGCCGCAGTTCCTAAGAGGATCACCAGTGAAGCCCGTGGCACTCCAGCAACACCTTTACTGGTTAACATTAGGGTAAATACGATCAGCAATTGCTGTCCGAAAGTTAAAGGCATTCCTGCAGCTTGTGCCACAAATATTGCAGCCAGCGAAAGATAAAGGGTCGTCCCGTCCAAATTAAAACTATAACCGGTAGGCATAACAAATGCTACAATTTTCCGAGGAACTCCAATTCGTTCCATTGCCTCCATTGCTCTTGGAAGTGCTGCCTCTGAACTAGTGGTTGCAAATGCAATCGAAACTGGCTCTGCAATAGCCTTCAGGAATTTTTTTATAGGCACACCCACAATCAGAGCAATTGGCAATAAAACACCCAGCAAAAACACAAATAAGGCCACATAAAGCGTCATCAATAGTTGGAACAGGTTCACCAATATCCCTAAACCCATATGTCCTACAGTATAGGCTATGGCTGCTCCAACCCCGATTGGTGCAAAATACATAATGATATTAGTGAATTTAAACATCACTTCCGAAAGACTTTCAGTCGCTCTTAGCATTGGCTGACGTTTGTCTTCCCTAACCATAGCAAGCGCAATACCAAAAATTATACTGAAAATAACGATCTGAAGAACCTGCCCTTCAGCTATGGACTTAGCAATATTTTCAGGGAAAATATGCAGAATAATATCATTAAACGTTTGTGGAGCTACCTTTTCCAGTTCTTCATGAGCACCCGGAGGAAGCGTGATCCCCATACCTGCCTTAGAAATATTAATAGCTGCCAAACCTATGAATAAGGCTATTGTTGTAACCACTTCGAAATATAGAATTGACTTCCATCCCATACGGCCAACCTGCTTGAGATCAGAATGCCCAGCAATACCATAAACAAGAGTTGCAAAAAGAAGAGGTGCTATAATGGTCTTGATCATTTTCAGAAAGACCTTACTTAATACCTGAAGTTTTATTCCAAACTCAGGAAAATCATTGCCTATCTCGGCTCCTACTACCATCGAGATCAATATCCATGTGGTAAGCGACTTCTTTTGAAAGCCATATAGAAATAAACCAGCAATAGCCAGCCACCTGGAAAACAGGAGCGCTATTTCTGGTATTTCAATAATAATGTAATGATCTAGGAATATAAGCAGCGCAGAAAATGTCATTGCTATTAATGCAACTATTCCAAAACTTTTAAATTTCATAATATGTGGTTAGCGTATCGAACAAAAGTAATTAATTAGATTTACCCAGCAAATGTAAGCAGAAGATGAAACCAGAGAAATTAAGCGATTTAAAAAAGGTACTATTGGTGCTTAATGTTCCTGAACTCACAGAAATTTGCTTAAGGCTGGCAAAATACAAAAAGGAGAACAAGGAATTACTTGCCTATCTGCTTTTTGATGCGAATGAACCCATGAAGTATGCTGAAGATGTAAAATCCTTCCTCATCGCTGATTTTAATACCCTGCAAAAGCATTATTTCTATAGCACAAAAAGTTTGCGTAAAATTATTCGACTTATCAATCGCTATTCGAAATATACAGGTTCAAAACAGGTTGAAACAGAACTTACAATCTGGTTTTGCAGAAATTATATGACTTATGTTGATCTTAGCACCAGTCATAAGCCTTTGCAGGGATTATTGATCAGGCAGTTTGAAAAAATAACAAAATTACTACCCAAACTGCATGAAGACCTACAGTTTGATTATCAGAAAGAGTACGAAACATTGATAATTATAGCTGCACAACAGATCAGATGGGTTAACAAAAGTGATTTTTTGTAACATTGAGGGATATTTTCAATCTAATGGTAAAAATAAGGGTTTGAGCAAAGAAGCGCTTTTCAAAGAAATTTTTCAGGCTAACTCCAAAAAGATTTATCATTTATGCTATGGTTATACAGGCGATGATGAAACTGCGAATGATCTGATGCAGGAAACCTTTATGAAGGTTTGGCAAAACCTCGATAAATTCAGAAACCAGGCCTTAATATCCACCTGGATATACCGAATTGCGGTAAATACCTGCCTATCTTATTTGCGTATTGAAAAAAGGCAGCCAAAAGATGAACTTACCGACAATATAATTGAAACTAAAGGTGAAGAAATATCAGAAAAAAATGAGCAGGTTTCCTCTCTTTATAAATGTATTGCTCAACTGGAAGAAAATGAGCGTATTATAATCACAATGGTTCTTGATGAAGTACCAT
>JBIIWE010000069.1:0-8296 GCA_044339075.1 Daejeonella sp.
GGTTCCTGGTTCTTGGTTCTGTGTTTCGGTTATCTGTTGTCTGTTATCTGTTGTCTGAGGTATGAAGTATGAGGTATGAAGTGCTGCTATGAAATGAAGCTAAATTATCTAACTACTAACTACTAACCGTTGTCTGAGGTCTGATGTCTGAGGTCTGAAAAAAAGCAGAAAATTTCAATTAGCACTACAAAATCTTGGTTCTTGGATCTTGGTTCTGTGTTTCGGTTGTCTGTTGTCTGTTGTCTGAGGCATGAGGTTTGAAAATAGCAGTAAATTTCAAATTAGCACTACAAAGTCTTGGCTCTTGGTTCCTGGTTCTTGGTTCTGTGTTTCGGTTATCTGTTGTCTGTTATCTGTTGTCTGAGGTATGAAGTGCTACTATGAAATGAAGCTAAATTATCTAACTACTAACTACTAATTACTAACTACTCTTCTGAATATATTTCCTGTAGAATTCAGGATAGAATTGCCAAGCAAAAACAAAGGTGTTCCTGATACTGACATTCAGCTCTTTTTTGAGGATTCGTTGTCCGATGAAAAAACCAATGACATGTGCTGCAAGTGTAGCGTATGCAGCTCCCAAAACCCCAAATTTGCTTATGAACAGGTAATTCAGGCCTATATTTATTGAAGTAACCAGCAATACTACCAGAAAGGTAAGTCGGGTTTTCCCAATGGAGTCAAGTATATTCCCAAACTGCCTTCCATAGGGAGTGAACAAGCAATAGAGTAGTGTGATATGCAAGAGGGGAATCGCATCTTTATAATTATCACCCGCAATCAGATTGACCACAATTCCTGAGAACAGGTATAGAAAGATTATTCCAGGAATCAGCAGAGCGATCAATGTTCCAACTGATTTTTCATACAGGTATTTGATGCCTTCTTTTCCCTCAGTCACTATGCGTTTTGCACTCTGAGGAAAGACAATTACAGCTACCGCATTAGTAGGTATATCAAGAAGATTAGTAAGCCTGACAGCTACATTAAATGCGCCAGCTTGAACAGGAGATAGTATTGCCCCCAACATCATCTGATCTACAGTTACTGAAAGTATTGCACTAACAGATGTCCCGAATGCATATTTACCATAGTGAAATAATTTTCTAATCCAGTCAACGCAAAGTGAATAGGAAATTGATAAATAGGTCCTGACCTGAAAATATGCAATTGCTACAGCAACAGAATAATTAAACATTTGAAGATAGATCAGATCGATCAGTCTAATATTGAATTTAAAAATAAAGCAGGTCAGTACATAAGCAAAAAAGCTAAACTGCAGGATAAAGGAACTGACAAAAATACTCTTGAATTTCAGGTTTGCCTGCAGGATGCAGTTAAATTGAGTCAGAATGCCCGAAATAACAAATGTAAAACAATACATATGGAATATCAGAATTAGCTCAGGTGCCTTCCAAAGTGTGGCAAGAATATAAGAAAACCCAAGATTAAGGAGGATACAAATGAGTGTTAGAACTCCGCTTATGGTGAATGAGGCTGAGATTATCCGGGGGTGCTCTATTTTTTCCTCGGAAGCAAGATATTTAATGAGTGCATTTTGAACCAAACCACCTCTTATAGTTTCCAGAATTGTAACTGTAACCATAAAAAGCACCCAAACACCATAGTCATTTGGTCCGAGTATCCTGAGCAGGATGTAAAAGCTTCCAATACTAAAAAATACTCCGGAAAGGTTTTGAAGTAAGGTGAAAAAACCTGACCTTATCCAATACAGATCCTTGTTGAATAGTTTCATTTAGTTGTTTTCATCAATCGTAAAGCAAGTGTTTCTCAATTGCAATTTCAAGTTCAGCATCCGATCTAGCATGGACTATTTTTGCTCCGGAAAGTTTTGGATATAATTTTTGATAACAGTTAAAATGATGCTCTGGCCCCTTTTTTGATAGAATAAGATTGATTCCGCCAAAATAACTGGCCAGGGTTCCTGTTCCACCGTGTGTGGAAATAAAATGGCTTGAATTGGCATAAATCATTAATTGCAAATGATTAAAATTGTTTGCTTTTGCCTTGTTTTCCTGGTATAGGTTTTCCATTAGGATCACTTCCGGATGTTCTTTTTCCAGCCATTCATATTCATGAAGGTCGTATATCACACTATCATCTGTTGCAATATTCTGGGATCGGGGCCTATTATAAATTATGGTGAATTTATCTTTTAGTTTATGAATGATAGTACGAAGTATGGGGATGCTTAAAAAACTGACAGGAGCATCATCCCATTCCATATTATAGCGATTGGCGATTATAAGAATGGGCTTTTCATATACATATATCGAATTTTGATAAGTTTCTTTTAATGGAACCTGAGCCCATTTACTCATGTCATAATTATGGCTATAAAGAATTCGTGGAGTTTCAAAATTGTAATTACCTTCATTCGAACGTTCTTCAAATTGCTCCAGATGGTTTTCAGAGAAGAAATATAGCTCTTTTGTAAGTTTTGAGGATATCGTTTTATCCAGGGTTCCATTTTGATAATGCCAGTAAGCAAATGGAAGAACAAACTGCAGTTCCGGCGCAAATTCACCATTGAAGGAAATGGTTTTATATTTTTTCCTTAAGACATAATCTTTGAAAAGATATTTCAACTGAACCAGTTGACAATAATAAGTGTCTTTATAGAATTGTTTAAACTCTCTAGCTGCCTTAGGATAAATAATTCCGACAAATAGACTTAATAGTTTATTGATAACAGCCTTGGAAAGATCAATAAATGTGTTTTTCTCAGCTCTTAATTTAGCGATGTCAGATTTTATGGCAAATCCATGATTAACCCGTAGGAATCGCAAATCATAATTATACCTGAATTGCCTGTATATATCCCTGGTAAGTTTTATAAAAGGGTTTTTACTTAAAGTATACGGTCGCCTAACAGTTGTGCTTGGCTCTTCAACCGGATTTATTTGTTTGAACAATCCTTGATATTCATTATAAAAAAGGCCCTTTCCTCTCTGCTGAAGAAAAGAAATACACATGTGGTATTCTGCCCGGTCAACGCTTACCTGTTCTGTATATGACCCAAATTTTTCAATGAAATTTGATCTGCGAAGATGCGGATGATCACTGTAAAAATAAATTTTAAAGTAGTTAAGTGACCATGGCTTATAGACCATTTCAGAAAAGCCTTGTTCAAAAGGTTTTAAGTGCGGGTATTTTATGTAAGAATAAAACCGGATAATGTCTAGGTCTTTTCTTTTATGCATAATATCCAATGCATTCTGAAAATGTTTTCCAAATTCAGCTAATGGAATAAAATCTTCCTGAACATACAAGGTATAAGGACAAGTTACTGCTGCCTGTCCTTTGTTGATATTATTACCCAAACCCATATTCTTTGGGCTACTGACCAGGCGAAAATTATACTTTTTTTGAAGTTCTTTGACAGATTCCTGATGTTCCTTCAAACTTCCGTCGTCTGAAACAACTATTTCCCCAAAGCTGCAATTTAGTTCGTTAAAGATTTTTAATAGACGTTCAAGAGAGCTACTTCGGTTATAATGGGTTATTAATAAACTAACGTCTTTGAAATGATAAGGTAATGCCATATTATTAAGTGCATCAGGAATTTCCTTCAGCCTTTTTATTATCCGGTAATCTGGAGTGTAAGTTATAAAAAAAGCGTTTAAGTTCCTTGAAAAGTCGAATACTCAAGGCACCTGAAAAACTACCATCAAGTTGCAGCGTTCTGGTTCCAGTCCATGTTCTTGCCCTATTTGATTTTACCTGTTTAATTTTTCCGAATTGCATCAGGTCAAGGCAAAGCTGACCATCTTCGCCTCTTCTGTTTATTCTTATAAATCCAACTTTTAAACCTATTTCTTTAATATAGCCCATACTCATACCATAAGCATTGAAATATGGTCGGTTCATATGTCTGAACTCCGCGACTATATCTTTCAGCATTTCGAAAATTCTGAGTTTCCAGCGTGGGAATTCAGAATTTCCAATGAAGGAATAACGGCCATAAACACAAACAACCTGCTCCTGCTCCAGAACTTTGATCATTTCATCGATCCAACAATCGGGGTATAAGCAATCAGCATCTCCCATTAAAATATATTTTCCGAGAGCATTTTCTTGTCCCAGTTGCCTCGCGGGGCCGCAACCCTGAACAGCTTCAAAGAAAGATTTTATATGTAATTGATCTAATGTTTTTTGAGTGTTATCAGTAGAATTATTATTTACAACTATGATCTCAAAAGGCACTGAACTTTTCATTTTAGAAAGGCTGGCTACACAATTAAGAATATTTACCTCTTCATTC
Source organism: Daejeonella sp. (assembly GCA_044339075.1). GTDB lineage: Bacteria > Bacteroidota > Bacteroidia > Sphingobacteriales > Sphingobacteriaceae > Daejeonella. The sequence goes on from JBIIWE010000069.1 coordinate 4,286, forward strand.
CAGGCGGCTACAACAACACTCACCAAAGGAGATTTGCTCTGTACCATGTCAAGGTTTGAATTTATAGTATCAAATACCTGGGATGGTATTTCATTGAAATCAGAATAAGGATACTGAAACTGGTTTAGCCAGAATGGGTTCTTAAAAATATTCATTATTCAATATTAATTCGCATCTGATAAGTAACGGATAGAGCTTCTTTATATACGAATTGTCGGGTATTAATATAAAATATCAATCCTGAAAATGGGTTTAAACAAAATTCTATTTATTAATCCGGCTATTTTAAGCCCCCGGAATGAATAAAAATAAGTACAATTACTTATTTATTTTAATATTTCAAGGTAATAATAATACGTTTTCCAGTCTGTTCCTTGTTGTTTATTCCTTGTTTCTTATTTTTCTGAGCCAAAATCACGTAATTTGCCATCATGCTCATAATTAATGGAAATGAAAGCTAAGTTAACAATTTATGTATTAGGTCACTACAGGCCTGGAGCAGCAGATGGTTTGGCTGAATTCAATTACCAGAATGTTAAGCTTTTAAAAAATCATTTTAATTTTCAATTTATTGAGTTTGATCAAAATAAGGAACAGGATTATTATAGTTCTACTGATTCAGATTCTGTATTGATCCATTCTTTCGGTTCTAAGAATCTTCCTTTTTATAAGCTTTCTTTGTTTTTTAAGGATTGGATGAAAAATAGAAATTTTTCTAATGCTGTTTTTCATTTGAACCATATCTATAATTTTAATAATTATTTGCTTGCCAGGTTATTATTTAAGGCCCGAATACCATATCTGATTACTCCACATGACTCCTATGTGTATTGTAATTCCTTCAAAGAAAATAAATCATTAATAAAAAGGGTATACAGAGATATTTTTGTTCATTTTATTGATAAATATGTATTAGATCATGCTTCTTTAATTCATGCTTTAACTAATCAATGTGAATCCTGCTTACGTTTGCTGACCAATAGTCCGATTATGATTGTTCCAAACCAGGTAAGCGATATGAATCTGACGCTTGATCTTAGTGCAATTAAGGCGCAGGTCTGTTTTATTGGCCGTTCTGATATTTATCAGAAGGGTATCGACCGAGCATTAGAAGGTCTCAGATTATTTAAAAAGTCTGGGTATGATATTTTGGGATTGGTATTCAAAATTGTGGGGCCAGCAGATACTTCATCCGATATTTTGCGACATAAACTTTGCGAGGAATTGGCTCTAGAGCCAGGCAAGGATGTTATATTTACGGGCAGGGTTGATGAAGATGAAAGGAACAGGATCTTAAAAGAGTCAAGGGCATACCTTCACTTATCAAGATTTGAGGGTTTTGGTATTAGTGTAATACAGGCTCTTTCGGCCTTTAAACCCGTAATCGTTTCTCGTCAGGTTCCAACAAGTAGTATAATCAATGCATATAAAGCAGGTTATGTTGTGGATACTGTTGAAGATATTGCCAAAGCACTTACTGCTGTGATCTCATTATCTGAAGATGAATATTTGATCATGGCAAATAATGCCAGGAGATGTTACGAAGAGAACTTTAGTCCAGGGTTTGTTGGTCCGCAATTACTTGAACTTTATAGAAGAGCTGCATCTATCTCAGAATGATTTAAACGGCCTTTTTTCTTTTAAATTAATTCGTTTTATTGTATCTTAGAGGGAATGAAAATACGAAATCCAAGTTCACGATTTGACCTTTCTATCCAGAGTAATTATAAAGTTTTAGAAGTAGGTGGGGGTCATAATCCGCATCCGCAAGCCAACGTGGTTGTTGATAAATTTGTTGACTCAAATTACCATAGAAGTGGGGATATAAAAGTTTTGCAGCATCAACAATTTTTAAATGCTGATGGGGAGGAGCTTCCATTTGAGGACCGGTCATTTGATTATGTTATTTGTGCTCAGGTTTTGGAGCATGTGAATGATCCCATTCGATTTATAAAGGAGCAAACGCGAGTGGCTTCAGCCGGATATATGGAAACTCCATCTATGATCGGTGAGTTTTTGATTCCGAAGGAATCTCATAAGTGGGTACTACAGGAGATTGACAATAAGATCGTAATGTATGAAAAAGAACAGATCAACTTCAGGCCTGTGATGGATTTTGGCTATGTATTTCAGGAGTTTTTACCTAAAAACTCTATAGGTTTTAAGATCATGCAGCAAAATCATAGTGATCTTACTCTTTTGAAATACGAATGGAAGGATGATATCGAGATTCTTGTAAATCCTGACAGTTCCTACTACAAAGATTTTTTCACCAAGCCCTGGGGTGAAGATGCTTGTAACCGCTTTTTGGTTAAGAGATCATTAGGTGGGGAAGGAATTTCAAGCTTTGGTGCTTTCATGGATATTTGCCGCTCCGTATTTAAGAGTAAGGTTCTTAAAAAATAACAAAGATATTTTCCGAATATTAAAGATTTCTGAAGATCAGTTCAGCGATTTCTTTACCTCTTTTTTCCCATGTATTTTCTTTGGCAATGTTCACTCTTTCCTGAATCAAATTGGGTTTTTCTGTTTTTAGAGCAGACTCTATTGCCATTGAAAAGGCATGAGCATCATCGCAATATGTCACTACATCATGTGTATAATCCTTAAGATCGGGATTGAAGTTGCTTGCAACCACAGGTTTACCTGCTCCAAGATATTCAAATAATTTTAGTGGAAAGATAGTCCGACTAACGGCATCCTTTTTAAAGGGAATGATGGCAACATCAAAGCCTTTGATCAATCCGGGCATTTCTTCAAATGGTAGACGGCCAAAGTAAAAAATATTTGCTGTCCTTAAAAACCATTCAGGAACAAATTCAGGCATCAAGGGACCAGCAAATACGAAGCTTTTATCTTTATTTGCTTCGGCCACATCTTTCATAAGTGTGTAATCAATACGTCTTTCTATGCTGCCGGCATATCCAATTATTGGTCTTTGCAGACCTGTAAAATGGATGCTAACAGCAAGGTCTTTGTCCATAGCCTTTGAGCTTTGGGTAATATCCGCTGCATTTGGTATGAAGTGGGTATTGCTGTTCTGATTTAACTTTTCTTCATAGAGCATCCGGCTCGTGCAGATCACCAGATCACTTTTAGCAACCAGCTCATTTTCAGAAATGATCCCATGCTTCATGTCGTAAGGAATGATCATCGGGTCAACGCAATGGTATACGGTCAAAGCCGGTTTCAAAGGATCAGCGAGCCCCGGATAATGAAAATTAAATGAGTTGATAAATATAAATTCTGAAATGTTATTCAATTTTATCGCTTTCTTAATACGATGTCTAATTATTAACTCATTGAATTTGAGTAACAAACGATAGATTTTTCCTTCGGGTAAAAAATTAATACTAATGAGTGGGGGAGAAATGAGGACTTTTAAATTTTTAATTTCTCCTGATGCCAAACCATCAGAAAATGGAGAAAAATACCTTTTTCTTGTTCTGATTTGCTCAGTTCCTTTCTGCTTAAAGTAGTCTTTCCATGTAATTGGATAATCGATATAATAGACAAAATTATACTTTGCCAGTTCTTTGGCTGTATTATAGCTGGTCGACTGATCAGGACCGTCGAATTTAGTGGCGCCTAAAATGAAGATATGTTTATCCTTCAGGATCATTAGTTATTAACCTTTTCCCAAATCCCGGTATCATGATTATAGCGTTTGATGATCTTTGCCGGATTACCAACAGCTACACAATATGCAGGCAGATCTTTCGTCACCACACTTCCGGCTCCAATAATAGTATGCCGCCCAATGCTTACTCCGGCAGTAACAACTGAATTGGCACCTACCCATACGTTTTCTGCGATGCTGATCTTTGAAGTACTGACTTTCTGCATGGTAGGCGGGGTATGGATATCTTCATAACTATGATTCATTCCTGATATGACCACATTCTGTGCAGTCATTACATGATCAGCAATTTCAACTGGTCCTATGATAACATTGGAAACACCAATAAATGTATGGCTTCCAATATGTACATCGCCTACACCATTATTGAT
>JBIIWE010000070.1:0-8198 GCA_044339075.1 Daejeonella sp.
CTGCCAGCAGTGCAGGAACAGGTAATGATCTTACAAATAAGACTGCATATACTACCCAATACCTTACGCCGCTAAATCAGCATAAGTTGAAAGATGGATGGCAGAGCATGCCTGATCCTATCGATCCAACAAAAACTATTATTTTTGATGATTTTGATTTTCAAAATAGTTTATATCGGACTGGAGTTTCAGGAAATCATTCAATAACTGCTTCAGGAGGAACAGAAAAGGGCACATTTAGTGCTGGATTAGGGTATCTTAATAATGATGGGATTGTTATCACCACAAATTTTAAACGTCTGAACGGGCATTTAAATGGTGATTTTAAGATTAGGGAAAACTTGAAGATTTTTGGACGTATATTATATGCAAATAATCAGGATAATAATCCTACAAGTGTAAGTACTTTTGGCAGGTCTATTGGCTTGCCGCCAACTGCCAAATATAAATTTGAGGATGGTACCCTTGCTCCGGGTGCGAGTTCAAGTTTGGGTAACAATGTATATCATTTAAATACTGTAGATAGAAAAAATATTGGAGATGATTTAACATTGGCTTTCGGGGCTCAGTTGAAAATACTACCTGGTTTGACATTTGATCCTCAAGTTTCATGGTGGCAGACTAGTGGTGATTCCAGAAATTTTCAAAAAGCTTTCTGGAACGGACCTTTATCTTATGTAGTTAGCCGTACTGCTACCAGTTCCTATTCAAAAAATTTACAAAAACAGGCTGATGGAGTATTTACCTATATAAAAACAATAAAGAATTCACATAATTTAGAAGCTAAAGCAGGATTTTCTTATTATGGTACCGCTTCAAATAGTTTGACTGCAAATGGTAGGGATGCCGCTACAGATTTAATTCCAACTTTAAATGCATCTGCATTGCCTGTATCTGTGAGTAGTACAGAAACCGAACAAATAATATACGGTTATTTTGGCAAGATTAACTATGATTTTAATCAGAAATATTTACTCTCAATAAATGCCAGATATGATGGTGCTTCTAACTTGGGGGATGCTTATAAGTGGGGACTCTTTCCCGGAGTTTCGTTAGGATGGAATGTCCATAAAGAAGAATTTTGGAGCAGTTTACCAGAAAACTTATTAAGATTGAAACTAAGGGCAAGTTATGGTGTCAACGGTAATATAAGTGGACTTGGGCCCTATACGGCTCAGGGTCAATACAATGTGGGATCCCAGTATGGAGGCTTTGCAGCTATACAAAACACAGTAATTGCTAATTCCGAACTTCAATGGGAGCAATCTAAAACCCTCGACTTCGGACTTGATTTAGGCATATTTGATAATAGAGTAAATATTATGTTTGATGTGTACCGCCGGGAAACTAATAACCTGCTTGCAAGTTTGGCATTACCTCATTCAACTGGGTTTTCTAGTACGCTGACCAATTTAGGAAGTCTGGAAAATAAAGGGATTGAACTTGAATTAAATACCAGAATGATGCCTTTGACTTCAGGCTTTCAATGGGATCTTGGTTTTAATATATCAAAAGTTACTAATAAAATACTTAAGCTTCCTTATAACGGAGTTGAGAATAATCGGATAGGAGGAGTACAGGTTTGGGATCAAAAAACCGGTGCTTATGTTTGGAAGGGAGGCTTGCAGGAAGGAGGTACAATTGGTGATTACTATACTTACAAAATGCTTGGGGTTTATGCAACAGATGCCGAAGCTGCTTCAGCTCCAATAGATAATTTAACTCCAATACCTGATAAAAAAGTATATGGAGGTGATGCTATAATTGCCGATTTGGATGGAAATAAAATCCTTGATACCCGTGATCAGGTTTATGCCGGGAATATTTACCCAACATGGACTGGTGGATTCTCAAATTCATTCAGCTATAAGAACATAGGACTATATATTCGTACAGATTTCACAATGGGACAAACAATATATAACTACACTAATCTTTCTTTAATTGCACAGCTTCAAGGTGATAATGGCTTATCTAAAGAGGTGCTTAAATCATGGCAAAAACAGGGTGACGTTACTGATATCCCCGCATTTGTTTACGCAGATCAGCAAGTACGCAATAAACTATTCAGAGGAGGAATAGGTAACGATCGATTTTATGAAAAAGGCGATTATCTAGCTATCCGTGAACTTACATTGACATATGACTTACCAAAGACGCTACTTAAAAGGGCTAAAATATCTGGATTGAGGCTCAATGTTACGGGTCATAATTTAAATTATTTTACAAAATTTTCGGGATTGAATCCTGAATATGGAGGGCAAGATACCGGCAGGTATCCTATTCCTAGGAACATTATTTTTGGTTTAAATGTGACATTGTAAAGTATAACTTTTAAACTAAAAGGATCATTCAATTTTATAAAAAACAATATTACCAGCAAATTTTCAAATCATGAAAAAATTATATAAAATATCGGTAGCATTCTTGATTGCATGTTGCTCAATCAGTTCATGTACAAAGGATCTAAAATTAGAGCCAATAAGTCAGATCTCAGCTGCTTCTTACTGGAAAACAGAGAATGATGCAAATGGTGCTATATACGGGATGTATGCGCGTTTTCGACCACAAACGGGCAACATGTTTATATGGGGCGAATTAAGAAGTAATGATTTTGGGCCCAGTGTTGGTGGAGAACCCGCTGAGCAAGGACCATTGTATAGGAATACTTTAAATGCTTCTTCCCCTTTACCCACCTGGTTAGGTTTGTATACAGTTATTCATGATGCAAATTTAATTCTGAAATATACTCCAGGAATCAAATTTGCATCTGAAAGTAATAAGAATAATATCCTTGCACAGGCCTATACCATGCGTGCTTATTGCTATTTTGTTATGGTCAGAACCTGGGGAGGAGTTCCTTTGGTTGATACTCCAACAGAGGGCTATTCAGAGTCCAGTCAGCGGGAAAGAGCAACAGCCGAACAGATATTTAGCTTCATTAAAAAGGACTTAGATGCTGCAATTGCCTTGTTCCCTAATAATAATTTTCCTGCTGGTCGATTTTCTTGGTCAAAACCTTCTGCAAATGCTGTAAAAGCAGATGTTCATTTATGGACTGGTAAAAGAATGAATGGAGGGAACTCTGATTTTACCACTGCATTGAATGCATTGAATGAAATTGAAACCAGCGATGTCTCACTGCAAACTAACTTTGCCAGTATATTCGATTATACTAACAAAGGTAATAAAGAGATTATTTTTGCGGTCAGATACAGAGATCAAGAGTCTGGGGAATCTTTACCTTATGATCAAAGTTTTTTACACCCTCAATCAATGCCAAATAGTAAAGATTTGGACCCTTCTACTTTAGCGGTATTAACTGGAGGGAGAGGATATTCATATCTTCAGGTTCAGCCTCATATTCGAAGCCAATTTGATGTTAAAGATCAACGCAGAGATGCAAGTTTTAAAGAAATTTATATATACACTGGTGGATTTCCTGCTGGAGTAAAATCCTATTACACAACAATTCAAACTAAGTTTGACGGTGTTGTTATTGCAGGGCAAAGATTCTGGTATGATGATTATGTCATATACAGATATGGAGATATTTTATTAATGAAAGCAGAAGCAAAAAATGCACTGGGACAAGATCCGACAGCTGATATTAATAAAGTCAGGCAACGAGCTTATGGTGCTAATTATTCTCAGTTCGTTTTTGTAAACGGATCAAAAGTACAAAATGATGCACTTATACTTACAGAAAGGCTATTGGAAACAGCTTTTGAGGGTCACTATTGGTGGGACTTGTTGCGATTTGGAAAAGCTTTTGAGTTGGTTCCCTCACTAAAAACGCAGATTGGGAAAGACTATCTATTATTATTCCCAATTGTACAGGCTACCTTAAGTATAGAACCCAAAGTGAAACAAAACCCAGGCTACTAAGCAAGTAAATTATTTGTAGAATGATTTAGTTTAATTAATAATCAATTGAATTTATAATAATAATAATAATAATAATAATTGTAAAATAAGAAGTATGGATTTTTATAAAAACTGGCAGAGCAGAGTTTTTAGTACCGGTAATCGATCTAAAATATCCAGATTTATGATAGTTTTGCCCTTTTGTTTATTAACCTTACTTGAATCAGGATTCAAAAACAAAATCGATGATCCGGGTAAAGAAATTGTTCTGAGGTTAGAACCGGGTCCTGAGAATCCCCGAAATAGCGAAGGTGACTTCATCACTTTAAAGGATGGCCGTATCATGTTCGTTTACAGCCGCTATTTTGGTGCAAATGGGGGAGATCACTCACCGGCTTATTTGGCGGCAAGATTTTCTAATGATGGTGGAAAAACATGGACTTCTGAAGATTTAAAGGTTGTTGAGCGTGAAGGCACAATGAATGTGATGTCGGTTTCACTTCTCAGACTCAAGAATGGCAAGATAGCCCTGTTCTATTTAAAAAAGAACTCGGAAACTGACTGTATCCCTATGGTTCGTTTTTCAAATGATGAAGCAAAAACCTGGAGTGATCCTGTACCATGTATAACTGATAAGAAAGGATATTTTGTGTTAAATAATAATCGGGTCATTCAATTGAAGAATGGACGGATATTAATGGCTGTGAATCTTTACAATATTGCTGAGGGGTCCATTTTAAATAAAGGAAGTTTATGGAGTTATTATTCCGATGATAATGGGCTAACCTGGAAATCTGGAATTGAAGTTCCAAATCCCGATAAATTTTTAACTCAGGAACCTGGAATCGTTGAATTGAAGAATAAAGATATTCTAATGATTATACGTTCCAATCCCGGTGTCCAATGCATATCTTATTCCAAAGATAAAGGTGTAACATGGTCTTCGGTTAAACCCAGTAATATAAAATCACCGGTATCACCTGCATCAATAGAAAGAATTCCTTCAACAGGCGATCTTCTTCTTGTTTGGAATAATAACGGAGGTGATGATCCAGCCATAAAAGGCAAACGGACTCCGCTTACTGTGGCAATTTCAAAAGATGAAGGAAAAACATGGCAAAAGGCTAAAAATGTTGAGGATGATCCAGATGGTTGGTATTGTTATATAGCTATACATTTCGTTGGTAAAGACGTTTTATTGGGACATTGTGCTGGCAATCGCCCAAAAGGTACAGGTCTCGCCGTCACACAAATCACAAAGCTTAGTCTTGACTGGATTTACAATTAATTATAATAAAACTTTGTTTTATAACCTATAATAGCAAACCGTATGTTGTACAAAAGATTTAAGGAGATACAGGCAGTTTTTAATATAATGCACACAAAAGAGTTGATGAAAGTGTTAGCTCTTTGCCTTATAGTTATAATCAGTGGAAGTTGCCAAAATAACACTGCTACCAGTAAAATTTCAGGGAGTGGAGTTGAAGATGTTCTTAAACTGGATACTGGACCAGATAATCCCAGAAATAGTGAAGGTGATTTTATTACTCTAAAGGATGGCCGTGTCCTGTTTATATATACTCATTATACAGGCACTTCAGCCGATGATCATGCGAATGCTTATCTGGCCGGAAGATATTCATCTAACAAGGGAAAAACATGGACGAAGGAAGATACGAAGATAATTGAGCAGGAAGGTTCCATGAATGTTATGTCAGTTTCACTATTGAGATTACAAAATGGTGATATAGCTTTGTTTTATCTTAAGAAGAATTCAACGTTTGATTGCATCCCAATGATGAGGGTATCAAAAGATGAGGCTAAAACCTGGAGCGATCCAGAACCTTGCATTACGGATAAAAAAGGATATTTCGTTCTTAACAATAACCGTGTTATTCAATTGAAGAATGGGCGAATTTTATTTGCTGTGGCCTTGCACCAAAGCCCGGGGGACAAAGAATTCTCTAATCTGGGTCGCCTTTGGAGTTATTATTCTGATGATAATGGTAAGACATGGAAAGCAAGTACTGAGGTGGCAAATCCTGGCAAGATTGTAACGCAGGAACCTGGCATGGTTGAATTAAAAAATGGAAACATCTTAATGTATACTCGCACAACTGCTAATGTTCAGTATTTCTCCTATTCAAAAGATCAGGGAGAGACGTGGAGTGATGTTGAACCAGGTAATTTAAAATCACCATGCTCGCCCGCTACTATTGCCCGCATCCCATCGACAGGCGATTTACTGGTTGTTTGGAATGATAATGGTGTAGATCAGAACCGTACTCCGCTGAATATAGCCGTATCAAAGGATGATGGAAAAACATGGATTAATAACAAAATTCTGGAAAATAATCCGAAGGGTTCATATTGCTATAATGCTATTCATTTTATAGAAAACGATGTTATTTTAGGCTATTTCGATTGGTCAAATGTTGGAATAACTGTTAAAAAGATAAATCTGGACTGGATATATAATTAATAAACAAATGTATGTCAATATAAGGAACTCAGTTATAATGAATTTCCTTCAATTATCTGATATGATAAAAGTATTAGCATGTTGCATATTAGTTCTTCTCGGTTCAGGCTGTAATATCAGATCCGAAAGGAACAAGAAGGTTGCAGAGCCTAAACAAAATGATATCAATGGATACTTTGTTGTACCTGTTAGTCCTAAGAATCCCCGAAACTCAGAGGCAGCAATAATTCCTTTAAAGGACGGCTCCTTATTGCTTGGCTGGACAGAGTTCTATGCCAGCGATGGAGCTGATCATGGACCAGCCCGCATTTCTGGTAAAATATCAACTGATAGAGGGCGTACATGGAAGGAGAAGTACACTCTTGTTGAGAACGATGGTGGACGTAATGTAATGGAAGTCAATTTCTTAAGATTGACCACGGGAGAACTTGCTCTTTTCTATGTCCAGAAGAACACTGAATCAACTGATTGCCGGATTATGATGCGAACCTCAGCTGATGAGGGGAAAACCTGGATCAACCCGAAACAGTTGAGTCCTTCAGGCAAATATACCGGACTGACAAATGGTAGATCAATACGACTTCGTTCAGGCCGCATACTGCTTGAAGCATGGGAGGGTGGATATAGTTATTGTGTGCTTTCAGATGATGAGGGTAAAACATGGCGTGATAGCAAACATATTAAACCTAAAGGAGGGGAATGTTATGAGAATGCATGTATTGAGCTTAAAGACGGGAGGGTGTTGATGCTCATGAGGACCGAAATTGGTGGGCAATTTAAGAGTATTTCTTCTGATGGTGGAGAGACCTGGAGTGATCCTGAAATTACTCAACTAAAAGGTTCGGCAGCACCAGTCTCAATAAGTCGTATTCCCAAAACAGGTCATCTTCTGGCAATTTGGACACATAACCCGGGTTCACAAAGACGGAATCCGCTCACTACTGCGATATCGAAGGATGAAGGTGAAACATGGGAACACTTCAATAACCTTGAAGATACTTCTGACGATCTATGGGCTTATCCTGCCGTTACATGGGTAAAGGGCCATGCACTTATTACATACTTCAACTACAAAGGAGGTCATTCACTTAAACTTAAGAATCTGCCTGTAGATTGGTTCTATAGGTAAATCGCATACTGACATAATGAGAATAGCCGGCTTTTTTTTATTGATACTATTTGCCTTTGGTTGTAAGAGTAGATTGGTGACCAACGGTAATGAAGAACGTCAGGGCAGAGAAAAGGTACTTCAAGTTCTTCCGGGAATAAACAATTCACGTAATAGTGAGGGCGACTTTATTACCTTAAAAAATGGCAAGATTCTTTTTATCTATAGCCATTTTTCAAGTGCTTCCGGTAGTGATTTTGGAAGTGCCTATCTGGCAGGCCGTTATTCAACTGATAAGGGGAAAACATGGAGTACCGAAGACCAGCTTGTTGTGAAACAGGAGGGTGATGTAAACGTCATGTCGGTGTCCTTGCTCAGGTTGAAAAACGGCAGTATAGGATTATTCTACATAAGAAAAAATTCTCAGGAGGATTGTGTGCCAATGATGCGAATTTCAAATGATGAGGCGAAAACCTGGAGCAGTCCGGTTTCATGTATAATTGATAAGAAAGGATATTTTGTATTGAACAACAACAGAGTAATTCAGTTGAAAAACGGAAGACTCCTTATGCCGGTTGCTTTACATAAAACACTACATGGGAAATGGCAGGATAAAGCAACCATTTACGCTTATTTTTCTGATGATAATGGCCTTAGCTGGACGTCAAGTGAAGCAGTACCTAATAATTCTGATATCATTACACAGGAACCCGGAGTGGTTGAGTTAAGAAACGGTACAAT
>JBIIWE010000089.1:0-7582 GCA_044339075.1 Daejeonella sp.
AAATTTTTTCAATTACGATATTAATGATCTTTTTTTCGAGGTATTTGTCTTTTATGGAATTCAGAATGATGGCAAACAACAGATAAATTCCGGCAACGATCAGGAAACCTCCGTATGAATTGTTTAAAACCTCCGACAGATAAAAACCAAGAGCCAAACTTCCAAACAAAAATGCGAGAATAGCGAGAATTAAAACCAGGCCATTTGTTAGCAAATTTGCAAATAGTTGTGATCCCTTATCTACTGTTTTGAGTAAAGTAAGTTCTTTACGAATTTTTATATACTCTGTTACCTTTTCAACAAGTTTATGCTGTTCAAAATCTTCTTCTTCCATAAGAATTCAAATTTATGATTTTGCCGCCTTATTTAGGGCATCTTCTGTATGATCAATCACAGAATTGACAGCTGTACGTGTTTTAGAATATTCATCTTCAGCTGTTCTCAATTTAGATTTGATTCCTTCAACAACTTTATCTTTGAATTCGCTTAAATTGCCAATTTCATCTGCCGCCCGATCCTTAATACTGTCGCCTAAATTCTTCAAAGAATCTGTTAATTTATCTCGTGTTTCAGAACCTTTTTCAGGTGCAAATAAAATACCTATTGCAACTCCTGCTGCTAATCCGGCAAGCATAGCTGCTAAAACTTTTGTGTTATCATTCATGACTTTAAATTTTGATTAATTTAATCTTAAAAATAATTTATTCTATTTAATATTTTAATTTCAACCTAAACAAGTTCCCTTTATCCTAATCAACACATTGCAAATTTACATAATCCATATTTACTTGTTGTTAAGATGAAATATGTAAAAGGTCTATTCCTAATCTTTCTGGCTCATATCTACCAATTATCAAGCCAAATGTCAGCACTTGACAAGAGATTAAACGCCATTTGGACTTCCAGATAGCATTTCTGAATGAAGAGAATCTATATCAGAATTGATTCAGAATATTCCAATTGTACCATCTCCTAACTGGTTGGCCCTCCTCAAACCAATCATTTTTGAACTCCTTTTAATAAACAATATAGGATTGATTAGGTTTTAATCTTTTTGAAAATTATTTTATGTTTCACATAATCAGATCAATATGAATAGGATTTTCTTTTTTATTAATAACATAAAATAGAGAATGATCAGGTTATCAAAGATGTTTATAAGACTATATTTTTCGGCATAGAATACAAATAAGGTACATTTAGCCGGTGTCAATTCATTGTTAATGATTGGAAGTACAGATGATCCGGTGTTAGTGGATTTAGATCAAAAAGTATTGTAACAAAAAACCCGCATATTTATTAAGCGGGTTTTAAATCAGATTTTTAGCAATCTAATTATTCCAGATTGATCGCTTTCATTTTATTGTATAGTGTCTTTCTATCGATATTTAAAATCTTTGCAGCCTTAGTCTTATTGAAGTTAACTTCCCTCAAAACATTGAGAATAGTTTCATATTCCGCTTCCATTGCAGCATTTTTGAGATCATGTCTGTTGACATTTACAGCAACGCTTGCACCAAATGCGTTTTCAATGGCAGATGCTTTTGCAAATGTGGAAATTTCAAGTGGCAGTGCTTTCAACAATATCTCGTTTCCTTCAGTCAACAGAGTAGCTCGCCTGATCACATTTTTAAGTTCCCGTACATTACCCGGCCAGTTATAGGTCATTAGGCATTCGATCACCTCATTAGAGAAATCAGTTACATTTCTATTGAGTTCTGAATTAGCTTCCTTAAGAAAATGTTCAGCAAAGATCATAATATCTTTCCCTCTTTCTCTTAATGGTGGCACGGTAATATTGAATTCATTGAATCGGTGGAAAAGATCTTCCCTAAATCGCCCTTTTTGGATGGCATCGCTAAGATTTTCATTTGTTGCAACAAGGATTCGAACGTCTAGTTCAATTTCTTTTGTGCTTCCAATCCGTTTTACTTTTCGTTCTTGTACAGTTCTTAATAGCGCAGCTTGAAGTTCATATGACAAATTACCAACCTCGTCCAAAAACAAGGTTCCACCATTTGCCATTTCAAAATGCCCAATTTTAGTGTATAAGGCACCTGTAAATGAACCTTTTTCATGACCAAAAAATTCACTTCCAGCAAGGTCTTTTGTTAAAGATCCGCAATCCATGGCAATAAAAGGCTTGTCTTTTCTGGGACTATTGAAATGAATACTTTTCGCAACAGATTCTTTTCCTGTCCCGCTTTCACCGTTTAGGATCACACTGTAATTTGTTGGTGCTACTAGTTTGATCTGTTTTAATAGTTCTTGTGAGGCTGCACCTTTTCCAACAACAAATTCTTCAGGGATGGATCCGTCTTTAGATTCGCGTTTGTTAATGGTTTCGCTAATTTGATTTCCACGCTGATTTATGACTTTTTGGGCCTCAATCGCCTTGTTGATCGTATTTAAGATTTCGTCAGGATATAGGGGCTTTGTGATATAATCATATGCTCCCATTTTAATTAATTCAACCGCTAGTTTTATATCTGAATACCCTGTGATAATAATTACTCCCGTATCAGGATATGAAGTTTTGATCTTGCGTAACATCTCTCTGCCATCGGTATCTTCCAACCTAAAATCGCAAAGAACAAGGTTAAATGGCTCTTTTGTCATTATGTCAAGCGCATTGTTACCGTTGGTACTAGTGGTTACTTCAAAACCGTTCCTTGTTAAAAACTTGGAAAGAAGTATACCGATATTTATCTCATCGTCAATTATTAATATTTTATTCATCGTATGAATTTATATTAAGAGCCTTTCTTTCAGGCAAAATTATGTTGGCAAGATAAAAAAATTTAATCGTAAATGGGAAATATTTTCCACACTTTTTAGTAGATTCTAAGATTAGGCTTGTTATTTCTGAACAAATTACTTTCCAGTAAACTCAGCTTTTCTTTTTCCCAAAAATGCGGCTACTCCTTCTTTAAAATCTTCAGAATTAAAGCAATTAGAGAATTCAGAGATCTCAGTTTCAAAGCCATTCTGACCTTCTATATAATTTGCATTTACTGCTCTGATGGCACATCCTACAGCAAAAGGTGACCGGCTCATGATCTTTTTTATTATTTCTTCTGACTTTGATATGATCATATCAGGTTCTGCAACATGGTTTACCAGCCCAGTTCTATATGCTTCAGCTGCACTGACCATTTCTGCAGTGAGGATCATTTCCAGGGCCCTTCCTCTGCCGATCAACTGACTTAAACGCTGGGTACCACCGTAACCGGGGATTAAGCCCAGGCTAACTTCGGGTAATCCCATTTTGGCTGTTGTAGCAGCAACTCTGATATGACAGGCCATTGCCAGTTCAAGCCCTCCGCCAAGTGCAAATCCGTTGATTGCCGCAATTATTGGTTTTTCACTCTTTTGAATCACATCAAATACTTTGCTTTGTCCTTCGCGTGCAAGCTCTCTGCCCTCATCGGTATTGAAATCTGCAAATTCTGATATATCTGCTCCAGCAACAAATGCTTTCTGCCCTGCTCCTGTTATGATCAATCCACCAATAGCATCATCATGAAATGAATTGGTAATAGCATGATGAAGTTCAGCTAAGGTGACCTTATTTAATGCATTTAGCTTACTTTCACGGTTAATAGTGATGTATAAAACCCGGTCACGTGTTTCAACGAGAAGATTAGTAAAGTCCATAATGTTTATATTGAATTAGATAAACGTTTATTCCTTGATGGAATTATCAGAACATTCGGTTTTCTTTGACCCAGTCAGTAATGTAGGACACGATCGCATGAGTATTTGTTCCTGGCTGAAAAAGTTTGCCTACGCCCATTTTGTTAAGAATCTTCATATCATCATCAGGTATAATTCCACCTCCGGTTACAAGCACGTCATTCAGGCCTTTTTCCTTCATTAACTGCATGATCTTAGGAAAAACCGTCATGTGGGCACCTGATAAAATGGAAATTCCGATAGCGTCAACATCTTCCTGAAGTGCCGCATTGACTACCATTTCCGGTGTTTGTCTAAGACCTGTGTAAATAACTTCCATACCGGCATCCCTAAGAGAGGTAGCGATGATCTTTGCGCCCCTGTCGTGCCCATCAAGGCCAACTTTAGCAACAAGTACACGTATCGGTCTATTTAAGTTTCCTGTCATAATTGATATCAAGTAAAAGTAAGAAGAATATTGCATTGTATCCTGCAATTAAAACTCTGGTAAGTATTAAAAAGAACATCTGCCAAATTGCTATAAGCTAAACAGTAAATTTTGCTACTTTTGTACCCTCTTAATACGGAGTATGAGCGAAGAAAGATCATTAAATTTTTTAGAAGAAATCATTGAAGAGGATATCCGAAATGGTAAAAATGACGGTCGTATTCTGACGAGATTCCCTCCTGAGCCAAACGGTTACTTGCATATCGGGCATGCTAAATCTATTTGTTTAAATTTTGGTATTGCTAAAAAATATAAGGGTAAAACCAATCTTAGATTTGATGATACCAATCCTACTACTGAAGATGTGGAGTATGTGGATAGTATCCGGGAAGATATTAAATGGCTTGGTTTTGAATGGGATAAGGAATTATATTCTTCCAATTATTTCGATCAGCTGTATGATTTTGCATTAAAGCTGATCAGAATGGGACTGGCTTATGTGGATGATAGTACAGCCGAAGAAATTGCTGCAGCAAAAGGAACTCCAACAGAGGCAGGTAAACCTACTCCAAACAGAAGCAGAAGTATTGAAGAAAATGTACAGCTTTTTGAAGATATGAAGGCTGGTAAATATCCTGATGGTACCAAGGTTTTGCGTGCAAAGATCGATCTGGCATCACCGAATATGCATCTGCGCGATCCCTTGATGTATCGTATAAAGCACGCCCATCATCACCGTACCGGCGATAAATGGTGTATTTATCCGATGTATGATTTTGCCCATGGGCAATCTGATGCGATCGAGCAAATTACCCACTCTATTTGTACTCTTGAATTTATTCCCCATCGGCCATTGTACGAATGGTTTATTCAGCAGTTAAATATTTTTCCTTCTAGGCAATATGAATTTGCTAGGTTAAATATGAATTATACGGTTATGAGTAAGCGTAAACTACTTGAGCTGGTCAATGAAAATTATGTAACAGGTTGGGATGATCCTCGTATGCCAACAATCAGCGGATTGCGCCGTCGCGGATATACACCGCTTTCAATTCGTAATTTCAGTGAACGGATTGGTGTTGCCAGAAGAGAGAATTTGATTGATCTTAGTTTGCTTGAATTTTGTATTCGTGAAGATCTTAACAAGTCGGCCTGGAGAAGAATGGCAGTTATGGATCCGGTAAAACTGATTATCACTAATTATCCTAAGGATCAGATTGAAGTTATGGATGCTGAAAACAATCCGGAAGTAGAGGGAGGCGACGGATCACGTCCTATTCCTTTTAGTTCTGAATTATGGATTGAACGGGATGACTTCATGGAAGAGCCAACAAAGAAATACTTCCGATTGGGTCCGGGACTTATGGTTCGATTAAAAAATGCCTACATCATTCAATGTGATTCTTTTTTGAAGGATGAAACCGGCCGTGTTTCAGAAATTCATTGTACTTATATTCCTGAGTCAAAGAGTGGAAATGATACCAGCGGAATCCACGTTAAAGGAACAATCCATTGGGTAAGTGTTGTCGGTGCGAAAACTGCCGAAATACGTTTATATGATCGATTATTCCGTGTAGAAGATCCATCAAACGAAGAGGGTGATTTTAAAGAATATATTAATCCGGATAGTTTATCTGTTGTTAAAAACGCATTTATAGAGCCTGATCTGGAAAATGCTGAACCTGGTTTTGGATATCAGTTTATACGTAAAGGTTATTTTAGCCTTGATATTGATTCAAGTTCTGATCATCTGGTTTTTAATCGTACCGTTACTCTGAAAGACGCCTGGGCAAAGGAAGCTAATAAATTTTGATCCTTATAGATATTTCTTATACAGATTGAAGAGAATCTTTTTTTCTTCTTCGGTCAAAATTCCTGTAATTTCCTTTTGTATAAAATGAAGCTGGAAGGATTTTAGAGCATTTTGGGGATTTTTGATATCATATCCGATAATGCGGAGAGCTTCTAGGGGGTTAAATGTTTCTGGTACAGAATCAGTTAATATTTCATCCTGCCATAAACCATAACCGTTTTCAGCAAGAGTTTTCCAGGGAAAGGTAATGTTTGGATCCACTTTTCTGCCCGGTGCAATATCCGAATGGCCGATAAAATTAGCTGCAGGAATTGCATGTTTTTTCTTAAGATTTGCTAGCACGGTTAAAAGGCTATTGATTTGCGCTTGGGCGAAAGGCTCAAAGCCATTATTATCAAGTTCTATTCCAATTGATGCGGAGTTAATATCAGTAAGGTTACCCCATTTTGCTGCCCCACCATGCCATGCCCTTAAATAATCATTCAGCATCTGATAAATTACCCCATCCCTTCCAATCACATAATGGGCACTAACTTGGGTACGAGGCAATGTGAATGTTTTTAGGGTTTGCTCGGTGGAGTTTTGAGCGGTATGATGAATAATTACGTAATTGGGTTTTCGAAGTCCGAAATTTGTGGTACCTACAAAATCTTCACCTGTTGGATTTACAGGATTAGTGCGTATGGTTCTGCTTAATTCTTTTGTTTGTTTTTTGTATGCTTTGTTCGTCGGGCCGTAAGGGTTTGATGAACAGGATGCTATGATCATACATATTCCAACTAGGAACATCAGACGTATTTCTATGCGCATGGATGCTATTTTATCTTCAGCCAAAATACAAAAATGAATCTCTTTATTTAATACCTGAGATTATTAATATATGAACCCCCTTCATTTACCTGCTCTGCGAGTTGACCTATAGTGGTATTTTGGAATGCATCTTGAAGCGCATCTCTAGCTATTTTATACTGATCGTGCATAGGGCAGGGGTGAGTAGCCGAGCATTGCTTTAATCCAAGTCCGCATTCCTGAAAAACAGACATCCCATCTATGGCATTTACAATATTTATGACTGGCTGCTGCAGCTGATAATCCTCAATGTAAAACCCACCATAAGGTCCTTTTAGGGAAGTGATAATACGTGTTTTGTTAAGTACCTGAAGTATCTTTGCTGTAAAAGCTTCTGGTGCATCCACTTCTCTTGCTATATCTTTTATATTGAGCTTTATACCCTCTTCCTGTTTTGAAGCCACAAAAATTGTTGCCCGTATTGCGTATTTACATGCTTTTGAGATCATAATGTGATTAAAGTGTAATCTTATCAGTTTAGTGGTTTGATTGTACTATGTTTTATTTTATCGAGTTTAAACAGAAACATACTTGCCATAACTGCTCCTCTTATTTTTGCTTCTTCAGCTAAGGGGCCTTGAAAATGTTCATCTATTGTTTGGTTGAACATGCTGATCCACCGCTCAAAATGTTCAGGATCTAATTCCATCGTCGCATGTTTCATATAGGGGTTTCCATTGTATCCCTTCACTCCAAAGAGGGCCGCATTCCAGAAAGTATACATTTTTTCAAGATGCGGGACCCAATGTGTTGATAGTCTGAAATTAAAGATAGGAGCCAATAATTCATCTTCTTTG
>JBIIWE010000071.1:0-8155 GCA_044339075.1 Daejeonella sp.
TCTGTCATTGCGAGCGAAGCGAAGCAATCTCATGATTATTCGTATAACAAAGAGATTGCTTCGTCGTGCCTCCTCGCAATGAACTGTGTTTAAAAGCAAATATTTTTGAAATAATTTTCATTGTAATAAGTCTCCTTTGTAGCTATAGCAAATGCTTGTTTTAAAAGTTTGTTTGCTACAGCAATTAATGCCAATTTTTTAGCTTTTCCTTTCGCTAATATCCGTTCATATAATTCTTTACATGATTTATTATAACGCTTAGCGCTCCATGAACAGAGGTATAGCATGGCTCGGATCCTGGACATACCCATCTTGCATATTTTTGCTTTCCCCCTTACACTTGTACCCGATTCAAAGATTCTAGGACATAAGCCGAAATAAGAGCTGAGTTTACGGTAATCATCAAATTTTTTGAATCCACCAGTAATCACCACGAGCATCATTGCTGTTTTCTTGCCCAAACCTGGTATACTTTCCAGTTTTTTCAACATGTCTGAATAATGTAGTTCTGCTAAAGCCTGCATTTCTGCTGTTATTTTATCTATTAGAGCCTCTTTATGAGCCAATTCTTTGCAGATCATCTTTTCCAACCGAGCACTCAACATTCCACTGCTTTGAAAGCTCCCTTTTTGATTGCTAAGCGCTGTATGTTCTTTATTTAAGCTGAACAAAAAAGCCTCCAGTTGCTGTAAACTAATCTCATGTTGCAAAGGAGGTGCCCATAAAAATGGATGCTCAGTCTTTCCATATTCGGCAATCATGCGAGCGTCTTTCTTGTCTGTTTTAGCTCTCGACATTCGCATTTGAGAGAACCTACGGATAACTAATGGGTTGATCACACTCACTGCTATTCCTTTACCATGTAAATAACACGCTAGTCGTAAATAATAAGGCCCAGAAGCTTCCATAACAACATGCTGGTCTTTGTTTAATAAGTTCAAGAGCGAATCAAAACCAGACTGATCATTGATAAACTGATAATGCTGATACTTCCCCTCCACTTCAAATGCCACGTCAAAAAACAATTTTGAGATGTCAATACCTGTGTAATTTGTTTGTAATTGCATAACTTTGATTTAAGAAAAATGGTAAGAAGAATCTGCTTTTAGCTTATCAATCCTACATACAGGCTCATGGCCTAATGAACTGTCCAAGCTTTAGCAGAAAGGGTAAAGGGATTAGCATTGCGAACAGCCTTTAATTAGGCTAATGACAGACATTAATCTTTTCTCTTTACCCTCTTCTCCTGAATTAAATTTACTTATAATCAGTTCTTCTACAAACATAGGATGACAATCAATCAAAAATTCATTAAACAATTAGTACAATCATTAATATCTGGTATGCTTGCAGCGATCATGAATAACCGTCTTTCATCCTTCTCTGGGCGGATCGGCTTGGTCCTTTTTCCTACAGAAAAAGGTAAGTCCTCCGCGGCTATGAGCGGGCGAAACATCATGAGTGGTTGGTGGGTAACACCAACCATAGGGAATATTTCTTCATAAATAGTCTCATTTGAGCACTTTTTATATCTTTACTGTCCCTAAACACTAATAAAAATATTCCATGACCAATGTTCTGATTATCTATACCGGGGGAACGATCGGTATGATTAATGATCCAAAATCGGGGGTGCTTGTACCTTTCAATTTTGAGCAGATCACAGATCATGTCCCCGAGCTTAAAAGACTGAAATATCAGTTTAAAGTCCATTCATTTGATCCTCTGATCGATTCGTCCAATATGAGCCCCGAGGTTTATAAGGAAATTGCTCAACTGATCAGGAAAGAATATGATCAATATGATGGCTTTGTTGTTCTGCACGGTTCAGACACCATGTCGTACACTGCATCGGCATTGAGTTTTATGATTGAAAATTTAGGCAAACCGGTTATTTTTACTGGTTCGCAGCTTCCTGTGAATGGAATTCGTACAGATGCCAAGGAAAATCTGATCACTGCGCTGGAGATCGCAGCAGAAAAACGGAAAGGAAAATCCATGGTTCCCGAAGTTTGCATCTATTTTGATTATAAACTGTTCAGAGCTAACCGTTCCTTCAAATATAATTCAGAGAAGTTTGAAGCCTTCAGATCTCCAAACTACCCCATTCTTGCCGAAGCGGGTGTTTATCTGAAGTTCAATAAGAATGTCATCCTTAAACCAAGTGCAGAACCGGTTAAATTTCATACTAAACTGGATAGTGCGATTGGAATCTTGAAATTATATCCGGGTATTAGTCCGGCAATAGTCAAGTCTGCTCTTTCAGCAGAATGTAAGGCAGTAATCATGGAAACCTTCGGTTCAGGCAATACATCCACTCAAAAATGGTTTCTTGATCTGTTGAAGGAAGCGATAGATGGAGGTAAGCTAATCCTAAACATCTCGCAATGCAAGGTAGGAACAGTGGAGCTTGGTCGTTATGAAACCAGCCGAAAACTTCTGGAAATGGGAGTGGTAAGTGGTTTTGACATGACCTTTGAGGCTGCAGTTACCAAGCTGATGTACCTCTTAGGTAATGTAAAAAGCAATAAAAAAATCGCTGAATACCTTGAAACTGATCTGCGCGGGGAGTTAACTGTGTATTAGAAAAATACTTAGCCGATTCTAAAATAAGAACTATTTTCTCTGAATGATTTTGATAATGAATGATATCTTTCATACTATCCTGTCAATTTCTTATTCTTTATTTATTTATCATACTTTCCACGGGTAAAATATTGCATAATTTTTAATAGGTTTAGTTATTAAATCTATTAGGCATATGAAAACTCCTGACTATATAGTCTTTTTTATTTATTTCATTATTGTAAGCACCTACGGTTGGTACGTATACAAGAAAAAGAAGCACGAAGATTCTAAAGATTATTTTCTTGCCAAAGATTCACTCACCTGGTGGGCCATTGGTGCATCATTGATTGCATCTAATATCTCGGCCGAACAATTCATTGGAATGAGTGGCTCCGGATTTACCATGGGACTAGCCATAGCGGCCTATGAATGGCTTGCGGCAATAACCCTACTCATTGTAGCGGTATTTTTCATTCCTATCTATCTTAAGAATAAGATCTATACCATGCCTCAGTTCCTTAAAACGAGGTATAACGATACAGTAGCCATGATCATGGCGGTATTTTGGCTGCTCTTATATGTGGTTGTCAATCTTACCTCGATCCTCTTCCTTGGGGCGCTGGCAATCAGCAGTATCTCGGGACTTGATTTCGGACTTTGTATGATCGCTTTGGCAATATTTGCGGTGATCATTACCCTGGGGGGGATGAATGTGATCGGCTATACGGATGTAATTCAGGTTGTATTTCTGATTCTTGGCGGATTGGTCACTACCTACCTTGCACTTGATCTGGTTGCCGAGCATTATGGTTCTTCCGGCGCATTGAACGGTTTCAACCTGATGACCGAGAATTCTGCGGATCATTTTAAAATGATATTTAAGAAAGATGATCCGTATTACATGGACCTTCCAGGCCTTGCTATATTGGTTGGGGGTATGTGGATCGTAAACCTGAACTACTGGGGTTGTAATCAATACATCACACAAAGAGCACTTGGGGCCGATCTACAAACAGCAAGAAGTGGAATTTTATTTGCTGCTTTCCTGAAATTATTGATGCCTGTAATTGTTGTACTTCCTGGTATTGCAGCCTTTGTTCTTTACAAGGAAGGTGTTTTTACAAGTGAAATGACATTAAATGGAGAAGTAGTGGGTGATCGTGCCTACCCCGTGCTATTAAACCTGCTTCCTGTGGGATTAAAAGGGCTTTCTTTCGCAGCATTGACAGCCGCTGTGGTGGCATCACTGGCGGGCAAAGCAAACAGTATTGCTACCATCTTTACACTCGATATCTATAAGAAAAAAATCAATCCTTCTGCGGGAGAGCAAAAGCAAGTTCAGGTAGGTCGCTGGGTTATTGTGATCTCTATGATCTTGGCAGTGGCCATTGCTCCCTACCTTGGAATTGATAAAAAAGGCGGATTTCAGTACATTCAGGAATATACGGGATTTGTTTCTCCCGGAATTTTTGCCATGTTCATCTTAGGTTTTTTCTGGAAAAAAACTACTTCCAATGCAGCACTTTTTGCAACGATTGGAGGTTTTATTTTATCGGTATTGTTTAAGATCTCACCTAATTATGTGGATCTGGAATTCCTTTACGCTTCGGGCTATGCAATTCCCAATGCCGAAGGGGTATTCGAAATTCCTTTCATTGACCGTATGGGTTTTGTTTTTGTGATTTGTGTGGTCTTTATGTACATCATTAGCATGTATGAAAATCGGAATGGAGTGATAGCAAATGGACTAGAGGTTGATAAGAGTATGTTCCGACCTACTGCAGCATTTACAGTTGGAGCATTGCTGGTAATTGGCTTTGTTGTAGCCATGTATGGTATTTATTGGTAATTTCTTATGATTCTTGATACGATTGAGCAGGTAAAGATATACCTGAACCAAGAAGGATTGGTAAGTCCGAAAGACCATATTCATGTTGAATATTTGTCTGGAGGGGTGTCCTGCAGGGTTTGGAAGATCGTCAGAAGTAAGGACCGTTGGGTGATTAAGCAGGCCCTTGAAAAACTAGATGTTAAAGCAGATTGGTTTTCAGATGTAGAGCGAATTCACAGGGAAC
This sequence comes from Daejeonella sp., assembly GCA_044339075.1. Classification (GTDB taxonomy): domain Bacteria; phylum Bacteroidota; class Bacteroidia; order Sphingobacteriales; family Sphingobacteriaceae; genus Daejeonella. The sequence continues at coordinate 4,644 of JBIIWE010000071.1, forward strand.
ACCGGGTGATGAAGCAGATCGAATTAATTGTTCCTGATTCAAATGTTCCCAAGGTATTGCATGTTGATTATACCAATCATGTGTATTTGATGACCTGCGCTGAAGAGGGTGTTGAAACCTGGAAGGATCTATTGATGCACGGAGTTTTTAATGTCAGTACTTCAAAAAGTGCAGCTACTCTATTGAGTCAGATCCATTCGCAGAGTTATAAAATTGATGAGGAACAAAAAACAGAATTTAGCGACCAGAAATATTTTAATCAGCTAAGAATTGATCCTTTTCATCGCTTCCTGATTCAAAAATATCCTGAACTTACAGCAGCCATCAATAAACTAATTGATGAGCTCAGCCTGCAAAGAACCTGTCTGGTACACGGTGATTTCTCACCCAAAAACATGTTGGTTCAAAAGAATGGCGAAATTGTACTGATTGATTTTGAAGTGGCGCATTGGGGGAATCCGGTGTTTGACCTGGCCTATTGTCTGGGACATTTGATGCTGAAAGCCTGGCATCTAAAGAAATATGAAGAGCTTTTAAGTTTGATCAAAGCTTTTCTCGATTCGTATAAAGGGAAGGTGAGTAATCTTCTGCCTCATCTGGGACTGATGCTGCTCGCCCGGATGGATGGTAAATCGCCGGTAAATTATATTCAGGACGAGAGTTTGAAGCAGAGCATTCGGATGGTAGCAATCGACTGGATCACAAATGCATCAGCTGATGCCAAGGTTTTGGAGGCTATAGAACAGCAATTTCAATCTAGTTAGTAATTTAAATGGTTAATCAATAAAGAATCTTCAGGGGTTCAGGAATATAAAAAAACATGTCTAAAATTAAAGATCTAAGAGCAAGAGAAATATTTGATTCACGCGGTAATCCTACGGTAGAGGTAGATGTCATTCTGGAATCCGGAATATCAGGCAGGATGATGGTTCCGTCGGGTGCTTCAACCGGACAGTTTGAGGCACTTGAATTACGCGATGGAGGAAGCAGGCATAGAGGTAAAGGAGTAATGAAGGCGGTTGAAAATGCCAATACCGTGATTAGATCAGCACTTATCGGACAAGATATTGAAGATCAGGCACATCTGGATAATCTCATGATTGCCTTAGATGGTACTCCTGAAAAATCGAATCTTGGAGCCAATGCAATATTAGGTGCTTCTTTTGCCTGCATCCATGCCGCAGCGAATGAGGCCGGTCTGCCATTATTCAGGCATCTGGCCAAAAATTATCTCCCTGCAGGAGAGGCGCTTTCAATTCCCGTTCCCATGGTGAACATCATCAGTGGTGGATTGCATGCCGGTAAAAATATCGATCTACAGGATTTTTTAATTATTCCGGTATCACCCACATCCTATCCGGAAGCCTTGGAAATGATCTACAATGTGTATTGGAAGACGAGGGAAGTCCTGATTAAAAAAGGACATAATGCCTATCTGCTTGCCGATGAAGGCGGTTTCGGTCCGCAGCTTTCATCCAATGAAGAAGCGCTAGAGGTTTTGTCGGAAGTATTCCATCAATGCGGCTATAAACCCCATACCGATGTGGCCATTGCTCTGGATGTTGCCTCCTCTCATTTTTATGATCCCCAAAATAATAGCTACCGACTGAATTCTGAGGACCGCTCACTTAGCTCCCTGGAAATGATTGATATGCTGGAAAAATGGACGAAAGAGCATCCTGTAATTTCTATTGAGGATGGTTTGGCAGAAAATGACTGGGAAGGATGGACAGTATTGACCCAAAGGTTGGGTAAACATATTCAGCTGATTGGAGATGATCTGTTCACTACTAATCCAGGCCGTTTACAAAAAGGATTTGATCTGAAGGCGGGCAATTCAATTCTTGTAAAAATGAATCAGATAGGCACGCTTACCGAAACCGTATTTACCTTGAACATGGCTAAGGATGCAGGCTTTAAAACAATTGTATCTGCCAGATCTGGCGAAACGGAGGATGCTACGCTTTCTGATCTTGCGGTCGGATTGAATGGCGGACAAATAAAGATCGGATCAGTAGCAGGATCTTCCAGACTTGCCAAGTATAACCAACTGCTGAGAATCAACGAACAGCTTGGAGGAAAATACATGGGTAGTTCTGTTTTTGAGTTTAATAGTAAATAATTAATTCACCTTAATATGGAACGTAGAAAATTTATTACCCTTGGAGCGGCTGCCGGTATTGCTGCTGCTTCCTTACCTGGAATCGCACGTGCCGAAACTCCAGCAATTGATAAGAAGGAGAAAAGGTATCAGAAGGGAATGAGTCCCTGGCCTGTTTGCCTGGATACCGCCACTATCAGGCCTGCCTCATTAAAGGATAAGGTTAAAATTGCTGCTAAAGCGGGTTTTGACGCTATCGAACCATGGGATGGTGAATTGCAGAAGTTTGAAGCAGAAGGGGGTAATCTGAAAGATCTGGGAAAAGAAATTAAAGATTTGGGTCTGTTTGTCCCTAGTGTGATCGGGCTTTGGAATGCTGTGCCTCCTACCAAAGAGTTATGGGATGCATCACTTAAAGATACCCGTAACCGGATGCGTATGGCGGCGGCTATTGGCGCAGAGCATATCCAGACCATACCGAATACAGTAGGCGAAAACTACAGTCAGAAGTGGGTTGCAGATCGTTATAGAGACATCTTAGAAATAGGAATAAACGAATTTAATATAATCCCTGCACTGGTATTTGTTAAATACTTTCCGATCAAAACTTTGGGGCAGGCTACAGGCATAGCCATGGATGCCAATCATCCGCGTGCCATGATCATTCCCGATGTTTATCACATGTATATTAGTGAGGGAGGTTTTGAAGCAATCAAAATGCTAAGAGGGGAGTCAATTGCTATTTTTCAGTTCAACGATGCTCCGGCTTCTCCTGCTTTGGCACAGCTTAAAGATGAGCATCGGGTTTACCCCGGAGATGGTATTTTGCCATTGGAGCAGATTTTTAAGGATCTCAAAGGGACTGGTTTCAAAGGATGTGTATCATTGGAAATGTATAATCCGGTGTATTGGAAAGGCGACCTGCAAAAAGTAGCGGAAACGGGACTTAGAAAAACGCTGGAAGTTTTTCAGAAAGCTAAGGTTTAATACAGGATCAAAAATCATCTTTTCAAATCCGGATAGTACGGTTTTGAACTAAAAAAATTAAACCCCCGCTCCAATGGAGTCCCTTGGACCAATGGTGGACACTGGGCGGCTAGGGATTTGTGGTAATCAAAAATCCCGTATATTATATTCAATTTTTTATCCGCCATACTGTCCCCCGCTGGCGGGGGTAGGGGGTGGTTTTTAGCCAATTAAACAATTTTAGACTTGTTCATTTTTGAACAATACAGAATGAATGACCACCCCCTTTTATTCCCCCGCCAGCGGGGGACACTGGGTGGCTAGGGATTTGATTTAATATTGAAATTTCAATCTATTTCCAAAATTTTTTATCCGTCATGCTGTCCCCCGCAGGTCCGAAGGACTCCATTGGAGCGGGGGGAGTGTCGGCCAGAGCGATGTAGGG
>JBIIWE010000072.1:0-8073 GCA_044339075.1 Daejeonella sp.
TAATGATTCCTATGAACTTTCGGGAAATGGAAGCTATTATGAACTTTATTCCGGAAACAGAAGGTTTACCAATGTGGATGCATTACTTTCCTTTAAAAGAGACATTACAAAGGATTTTAATTTAACTGGATATCTTGGAGGTTCAATTCAGGAAACCAAATATCAATCAATTAACACTCTTGCAAATGGTCTGAACAAACTGGATTACTTCTTCATGTCTAATGCGAAAAATCCAAGAACTTCAAACGTTATTGGCCAAACCCCACAAGTGCAGTCTTTGTATGGTACTTCGACCCTTTCATTTAAAGATTATCTTTATCTGGATATTACTGCCAGAAATGATTGGTCTTCTGCCTTACCTAAGGCGAATCAGTCTTATTTCTATCCATCTGTAGGATTGACAGCTATAATAACAGATATGCTCGATATGCCTAGCTGGATTTCTTATGGTAAGCTCAGGACTACTTATGCTAAAGCAGGTTTTGGCGGACAGCAATATTTGACTGATAATTATTTTTCGGTAGGTGCTGGTGGTGCCATAAATACTCCAAGTGTTAGATCACTCGGGAATTATCAACCGGAAATTACTACTTCATTTGAAGCCGGTTTAGACTGGCGATTTTTCACCAACCGAATTGGACTTGATGTAACCTATTATAAATCAGAAACTAGAAACCAGTTGATTGCCCTGGCAGTTCCTAATGCTACGCTTTTTAGTTCTCAGTATATCAATGCCGGATTGATTCGGAATACTGGAGTAGAAGTTATGTTAAGTGGTGCGCCAGTTAGAACTAAGGATTTTTCTTGGAACATAATGGCTAACTTCTCTAAAAATGTGAATAAAATTGTTGAGTTATCACCAAGGTTAAAAACAGCTGTTTTAGGTGATGACAGACAGGTTCTTGAAACTGTTGAAGAAGGCAAGTCCTTTGGAGAAATGTACATGGCCGAATGGAGTAAAGATGCACAAGGCAGAAGGTTAGTTAGTCCTGCTGGTGTTCCAATTCTTACCGGGAAAACAGCTTATGCAGGGAATTATAATCCTAATTATCAGCTTGGTGTAAACAATTCATTCACTTTTAAAAATCTTAACCTCAGTTTCTTATTAGATTACAGAAATGGCGGTACAGTTGTAGCCGGTACTTTGGCTGCAATGGATGTGAGTGGTAACTCGAAAAATTCTCTTCAATATAGAGAAACTGGGATTGTTGTGGATGGTTATACTATAGCCGGTGTAAAAAACACAACATCAATTACTGCAGAAAGATATTGGCAATCATTAGGTAACAGAACACCTGCAAAGGATTTTTATGCTTTTTCTGCGACTAACCTTAGGCTTAGAGAGGTGGTACTTGGTTACAAAATTCCAAATCAGCTTGTTCAAAAAACAGGATTTATTAAGAATGCTAGATTATCACTTGTTGGAAGGAATCTTCTTTTCTTAAAGAAATATGCGCCTTATGATCCTGAGATTGCTACTGCAGTAACTAATAGAGGTGGTATGGAATACTCTTCTTTACCTACAACTCGCAATATTGGTCTTAGCTTGAACGCATCATTCTAATAGCTAATTGGCTATTGGAATTAAATATTATTAATAATATTAAATTGAATACAATGAAAACTCAAAAATCATTATATAGAAAATGGGCCTTCAGAGTGATGCTATTTTTAGCACCAATTGTAATACTGACTGCCTGTACTAAAAATTTCGAAGAAATAAATAAAAGGCCGGATGGTTTAAAGGAACTCGCTGCACCGGATTTACGTAGTTTATTCCCAGGTGCACTAGTTGCCGGAGGTGGAATAGGTTATAACGAAACAAGTATGCTCTTGTTTCCTGGAGTATACTCTCAACATTTTGCCGGTACAAACATCAATCAGGAGTCTCATAGATATGTTATTGTGCAAAGATGGCAAGACATATGGCCTGGAACCTATGTGAATGCAATGCCCAAATTAGTAAATATCATTGCAGCCACAAAAGGTGGAAAAGAACCTAGCATGAATGCAATTGCAAGAATGTGGAAAGTTTTCTGTTTTATGCGTGTGACTGACGAGTGGGGTCCAATTCCATATTCTAAAATCGGCAAGGATACTACAGTTGTGAGTTATGATGATCAAAAGAGTATTTATTTTGATTTCTTCAAAGAACTGGATGAAGCAACTGCGGACCTGAAAAATAATTTAACTAAACCTTCATTTGCAACATCAGATCGGATCTATAATGGAGATAATGCAAAATGGTTAAAGTTTGGAAATACATTGCGCCTGCGTTTGGCATTGAGAATTTCGGATGTAGAACCTGCTAAAGCCAAAGTTGAAGCTGAGAAGGCATTTGCTGGCGGAGTAATGACAGCGGTTGCAGATGGAGCCCATTTTGCAACTAATGCAGATTTTACCAATGGACTGAACAATTTTATGAGTAGAAATGGCTCCCGGATGAGTACCACTATGGAAAGTTTATTAGTAGGCTATAATGACCCAAGGCTACCTATATTTTGGAGCCCTGCACTTTCCGATGGTAAGTTCCGTGGTGTAAGAAACGGTATGACCGTTGCTCAACAAAATTTGCCTGAAAATAGTATTAACAATAATTCAGCAGTTGGTCCAAAGTATGCTGCTGCCACGATGACTTCAACTCCTCAGGTTGTTTTTTATGCCTCTGAGGCTTATTTTCTTAGGTCCGAAGGTGCATTGAATGGCTGGAACATGGGTGGAAACGCCAAAGAACTATATGAGATGGGGATTGAAACTTCATTGCGTGAACATGGCATTTCTAGTGCGGCAGTTATTTCTGCTTATGTTAATGGTACAAGTTTACCTATCGCTCCTAATAATCTGTTCCCTACTCCTCCTTTGACCGATATTCCGGTAAAGTGGGAATCTAACACAGAAAGACAGCGTGAACAAATCGGAACCCAGAAATGGATTGCTCTTTTCCCAGAAGGTCATGAGGCATGGGCCAGTATCAGAAGATCTGGTTATCCAAAATTTTACCCGCTGTTAAATTCTCAAAATCCTGATATCACACCGGAAAAAATGATCCGTAGAATATCCTTCCTTGACAGGGAAATCATTGCTAATGGTGTTGCAGTAAAAGCAGCTGTTCCATTGTTGGGTGGTGGTCCTGATAACGTAGCTACCCGTTTGTGGTGGGATAAATCAAAATCAAAATAGGCAGCCTTTTAATAGCTTGCTTGTTTCTGTAATGAATCATCATAATACTTAGGGCATACCTGCGAAAGCAGGTATGCCCTAATTTATCTATCAATTGTATTTGTTGTTGTTTTAATATTTTTTACTTAGCTCTTTCCAGATTTTAATAGGGTGATTTTTGATCCTTTATTTGAATCTGCAACATGTTCATTTTAAAATTTGAAATGCTTTTATTGCTGATAATTTCATTCTCATGATAGAACTTAATAATAACCCTTCTGCTGTAGCTATTAATAATCCAAAAGATATCTCTCATCATCCGGGTCATCATTTTGATGAAAATAAAGTATTTGAAAACCTTCAATTGAAACGGAGGAAATTCTTAGGCATGGGTTTACTGGGAATGGCTGGTTTGGGATTGCCATTTCAAGCAAATGGATTTAATAATAATTATGTTGAAGAGTTCGTAAGCGATATTGTTACTTCAGAATCTGATTTGTTTAAAAAGCATTCGGATAGTTTTGAGGATAAAATGAGATTGATGCAAAAGGCCTGGGATGAGAAGGATTTCAGGATGGTTCGTTCATTAAGCGACTCGATCAGGAATACAGGTATTCAGGCTCAGAATGAATATGAAGACCCTGGTAAGCCTTTGGTCAGTGGAAGTCAGTTCGGAACCGTAGATAAGCTCCCTGCAGCCTGGAGAGCCTGGGCAAATGGTTGGAAGTATTACAAAACCATTGGTCTTGAAGAAAAGGCCGGAATAGCAAGAAAGGCTGAACCGGTAGAAGTTCTGTTAGGCTTTCGTTCGGATCAGGTTAAATCATTGGCACGTGAGATCCGTGTAGCCGAAGTTTATAATGGGGCTCTTAAGGAAGTTATTTCACAGGTTTTTGGAGTAGTTAGAAGAGGGACAGACAGGTTATGTAAGGTCATGTTTTTGGCTGATAACAATGGGACTGAAAAACGTCAGTATTTGATTTTTTACGGTAATCCAGATGCTGAATTACCTGAATATACAACCGATCTTGAAGTGAGAGGTGAAGGCTATGATCTTGAAATTGAAAACCAGTATTTTATTGCCAAACTCTCTAAGCAAACTGGTCAGTTAGAGCGGATGCTTATTAAAAGAGAGCATGGTGTTGAATTATATGCCGGTGGTCCTGCTCATGCTGAAACTCCCTGCATTGACTGGTCACATGATTACGTAGCTGAAGATTTTTTCATGAAAGTAAGGATTCAGTATTGGGGTGAATGCCCTGATTATGAGATTACTCGTGGACCGATCTGTACGATTGTCAGACGCTGGGGATTCCCACATTCAGCACTTCATCCGATTTATAATCCATCCCGTTTAAATATTAATGTAGAATATCGATTTTATTCCGGATTGCCATACTTCTACAAATCCAGTAAAATGAAAGCTGTAAAAGCCTTTGTTATCCAGACTATGCGTGATGATGAATGGGTTTTCACAGGTCAGCCTTTTACCGGAAGTTTATGGATCGGAGCTGATGAAAAAGTAAAGTTCGGCGAGGTTGATGAAGCCAATAAGAATAGTGTGAAGGGTTTTGGGTACTATAATAAAGATTCAAAAGACTCATTTGTGGGTCTTTATTTAGATCATTCTTCGGAAGTAATACCAGATCTTCTGAATGGTGGAGGTTCCTTGTTTTATTATAACTGGCATGGAACGGTATGGGTTCGACATCCAACTATGGTGGGAATAAAAAACCATACAATACCAGAGGGTGCTATAATCCGGCAGAAGAACGCTTATGTTACTATTGCCTTTACCGAAAAAGATGGGCCAGGTAAAATTGAAGCATTGAGGAAGGAACTATTGAGTCCGATGGAGAGTTTTGCTGCTGCACAACCTGCAACTGCTTCTGCAAAAGAAAGCAAACGCTCTTTGGCCAGACCGGGTGAAGCCGGTGATAGTCCGATTTCAAAGGCTGTTTTATGGGAGGCTTTGAAAAGCTGTATAGATCAGCAAATGTACATTTCGAATGTAAATCTTGTTGAACTGGGATACATTTATAATTTGAGTATGGATGATGATGGAATAGTTAAAGTGCTCATGACTATGCCACATCGGGGTCGGCCATTATCTAGTTTTTTTATTTGGGGATCAAGCGTAGTACATCGTACGGTTTCAAAAACGATTGTAGGGGCACTGATGGAAATCTCGGGAGTTCGGAAAGTTGTTGTTGATCAAACCTGGTATCCTGAATGGAATTCCAATTTAATGAGTGATGAATGCCGGGAAAAATTGGGGATATGAGATATGAGATATGAGATATGAGATATGAGATATGAGATATGAGATATGAGATATGAGATATGAGATATGAGATATGAGATATGAGATATGAGATATGAGAAAAATTAGTCAAGTTAAGAAATAATACCTGATACCTAAACCCTTCCTGTATACAACAAAATTTAACACAAAAATGAAAAATAATAATCCAATCCAATCTGAATTATTGATTCCTGGTGATTCCTTTCAGGAAAATTCTATAGAAGGTCCGCTGACTTCCAATACTCATGAGAATGAGTTTAATCAGGTTTCTGATCCCATCAAACGCAGAAAATTTTTAGGAATTGGTTTACTGGGCATGGCCGGATTGAGTTTACCATTTGGGGCAAGAGCCACCGAAAATAATTCTGTTGAGGACTTTGTAAAAGAAATTATAGCTACTGAAACTGAACTATTTAAAAAGCAGTCTGATAGCTTCGAAACCAAGATAAAATTAATCGAGAAAGCCTGGGCAGAAAAGGATTACCGAATGGTTCGTTCATTGAGTGACTCGCTGCGGAATACAGGTATTCAGGCGCAGATCGAAGATGAGGATCCTGGAAAGCCCTTGGTTGGTTCGGGGCAGTTTGGTACCGTAGCAACGCTTCCTGCTGCCTGGAAAGCCTGGGCAAATGGCTGGAAATATTATAAAGTAATCGGTTTACAAGAAAAAGCCGGAATTAAGCGTAAAGCAGAGCCTGTTGAGGTTTTATTAGCTTTTCGTTCTGATCAGGTAACATCGCTGGCCAGGGAAATTCGTGTTGCCGAGATTAGTGATGGCCAAATTAAAGAAGTGACTTCTCAGGTTTATGGAGTAGTAAGGAGAGGAGAAGAAAGATTATGTAAGCTGATGTTCCTTGCTGATAATCAGGGAGGAGAAAAACGGAATTATCTGGTGTTTTTCGGTAATCCGGATGCTGAATTACCTGAGTATACTTCAGATCTTGAAGTAAGTGGAGAAGGTTATCACTTAAAAATAGAAAATCAATACTTCATCGCTTCACTTTCTAAACAAACGGGCCAGTTGGAACGGATGTTAATTAAAAGGGAACATGGGGTTGAATTATATGCCGGAGGTCCCGGACACGGAGAAACTCCTTGTATCGACTGGGCTCATGATTATGTTTCTGAAGATAATTTCATGAAGGTTAGAATTCAGTACTGGGATGAATGTCCGGATTATGAAATTGTCCGTGGTCCCATTTGTACTATTGTTCGCCGTTGGGGTTTTCCTCATTCGGCCCTGCATCCTGTCTATCAGCCTTCACGTTTGAATATTGATATTGAATATCGATTCTATGCTGGATTGCCTTTCTTCCACAAGTTTGGTAAAATGAAAGCTGTTAAGCAATTTGTTTCTACCGCTCTAAGAGATGATGAATGGGTATTTACGGGTCAGCCCTTTACCGGAAGTCTTTGGATGGGAGCTGATGAAAAACTAAAATTTGGGGAAATAGATAAGGCAAACGAACACAGTGTTAAGGCCTTTGGATATTACAATAAAGACTCTAAAGATTCATTTATAGGATTGTATTTAGAACACTCTGCAGAAGAAATACCGAAATTTCTTCATGCCGGCCACTCTCTCTTATACTATAACTGGCATGGAACAACTTGGTCACGGTACCCGCTTGAGAAAAATCAAATCGTACCTGAAGGTGCAGTTCTCCATCAAAAGAATGCCTATGTAACCGTCGCGTTTACTGAAGCGGATGGTCCGGCTAAAATTGAAGCATTAAGAAAAGAATTATTAAGTCCGCTAACTAGCGTCCAAGCTACTTTGCCTGCCGGAATAGCGGCAAAAGAAAATAAACGCGTTCTCGCTCGTGAAGGTGAAGCACAAAATGGACAGATCTCTAAACAGGTATTGTGGGATGCTTTAAGAAACTGTAAAGATCAGCAGTTATATATCGCAGATGTAAATATTGTTGAACTGGGATACATTTATAACCTCTCAATGGATGATGATGGTGTTGTGAAGGTATTGATGACCATGCCACATAGGGGCCGACCTTTGTCAAGCTTCTTTATTTGGGGCTCAAGTTCAGTTCATCGTGCTTCAAAAACAATTATGGAGGCCTTGACAGTAATTTCGGGTGTCCGAAAAGTGATTGTTGAACAAACCTGGTATCCGGAATGGAATTCCAATCTCATTTCGGAGGAAGGCCGCAAAAAATTAGGTATATAGATTGAGTAAATTAACAAGCCGGATTTCGGTTTAATAATAAAATGCTTTTAACATTTCTGCCGTGAAAAAAAATAGTCCATCTAAATCAGGATCAGTTCTTCGGGAAGTAGACTCTGAAAAAATAGCTTCAGGAAGATTTCTCTCTGAAGAAACTCCTGAAAAAGTATCTAAAACTATAGATTACGATGGAATAAAGCGCCGTAAATTTCTGGGTATGGGTTTGCTGGGCCTTGCCGGACTTACTTTGCCGCTTAGTAATAAAGCTTCAGGGAATACTTCCATTAACAATTTTGTAAAAGAATCTGTTTCAATGGCAGAATCTGTCACCAGCCAGTCGGATAGTTTCGAAGATAAGATGAAAATGCTCCAGAAAGCCTGGGATAAGAAAGATTATCGGCTTGCGCGGGCATTGACAAATTCGCTT
>JBIIWE010000073.1:0-7972 GCA_044339075.1 Daejeonella sp.
GGCGAATGGTTGAAATGTGCCTCTATCCTAATCAGGCTTTAATTGGGGCTTTACTTTCAATGGGCTATCAGGCAAGACATATTAATATTCATAGTGAAGGTGAAAGCGGACATGAAGTGACTGAGGTTTGGTCAAATCAGCTAAATAAGTGGATATATATGGATTCAACCCGAGACTATTATTATTTTGATCCAGAAACGGGAATTCCATTCAACCTACTTGAAATTCATAATCTGCTTGCTGCTGAAATGCCCCGTGTGGAAACCTGGCAACGTCCTTTTGCACCTGAAATAGGCAAAGAACTTGTATCCCGGCTGAATGTTGGTCAGCGTCAGGGTAATAATCCATTTTCAATTCAAGGTGGTGGTGGTACACATATTTTAGAAATTATGGGCCATTTTCGAATTATCCCACGAAATGATTTTCTTTCAAATCCTTTGCCTGTTCCGGTTCATACTGGTGATACCATGTGGGGATGGGATGGTTTTTTAAATTGGTATGATGATGTCTTTCCAAGGCGTGATGAGTACCAAAGATATACGAACCGTGAGTCAGATTTCTATCAGCCCCTGAATCAGTCTAAGGTTTATCTAAATGAAACCACAAAAGCCGGATTGCTGAAGGTAGAGGTTGATACATTTACTCCCGGAGGTTTTGATAGTTTTCTGGTTTCTGTGAATAATGCTGAGTGGCAAACCCGGAACCAGAAATTATGGGATTGGACACTTCAGAGTGGTTTGAATAGCATAAAAGTCCGCACGAAAAATATAAGGGGAATTCTTGGACCCGTCAGCGAGATTCAGGTTACCTATAATCCCTGAAACTATTATAAAATACTGCGATTAGTTTTATAGAACTTGATTGAATTGAAATTAGAAGAATGGAGAGTAATAAAAAGCTGCTGCGTGCTGAGTTTATAAAAATGAGCGGAGGATTGGCATTTTTAATGCTAAGTAGTAAATGGTTATTCGCTAATAATATTCAGGTTGATGATCTGGTAAGTACAGCACAAAAGAGGCAACAATACACGACATCACTTCTAAAAAAACTGGTGACAGATATTGGTCCGAAGCCCAGTGGAAGTAAAGCTTATGCAAAGGCAGCAAAGATTGTTTTTCAGGAAATGAAACGTTCATTGCCGGAAGTGAATTACGATAAATATGAATTTGATAATTGGGATCCAATAAGCAGTTCTGATCTGATTGTTGGTGGTCAGCATATTGAAGCAATACCACAGAAGAGAGGTGTTGGTACTACAGCAGAGGGAGTTAAAGGAATAATCGCTAAAAGTGGAAATGGCTTTGTAATTGTTGATGAACAAAACGCTACTATTTTGGCCTACTTTTCTGTCAATCAGTATGGTAAAGCAATTGCCGGATCAGGTTCAGGGGAGCTTTCAATTTCGGTCCCTGTATTTGGTATTGGAAAACAGGATGTTCCACTCCTTGAGCGAAGTGTTAAAAATAAACAACAGGCATGGATTAAATCAGAATATCATCCCGTTTATAAAGCTCCAGGAATAAATGTAATTGGTCAGATCAAGGGGAAAAGTAAGAAAGAAATCTTGGTAATTGCCCACTTAGATACCATTTTTAATACCCCTGGTGCAAATGATAATATATCCTCCGTTATTGTGATGCTCATGCTGGCACATGCTGCCTCAAAAAGAGAAAATAAGCATACGCTGACTTTTATTGCATCTGATTCAGAAGAATATGTTTATGAAGGAGCATATCATTATGCCGAAGGTCGCATTGCTGATCACACAATAAAGGATATAAGACATGTTATAAATTTTGATTCACTTACCTATGGCCCTAATTTATGGATATCTTCTAAAGATCTGGATGTAAAAGATCTGATTCGCAAAATTCATAAGGATTTGAATATAGATACCAAGCCTATTTTTGATGAAAGTGATGGTTATGTAATGGATTCCTTACCTTTTAGACCATCAGGTGCTAAAGCATTACATGCCAATAGTAGAGGATATGATGAAAAGACTTTGCCAGTTTATCATCGCCCTGACGATACAGCAGACAAAGTTCCACTGGACTGTGTGGAAATTAGTTTCCTGGTGTTTGATGAGTTCATTAGAAGAATAGACGTACAATAAATAAAATCATTTATACAAGATTAAATAGAATACACTATAACAATTTGACTATGTTTTTAAAATTAAAAAAGAAGATCACAATATTGAGTGTGATCATGTTATCAGCTGGAATTGCCTATGCCCAATCAAAATCAGGATGGTATACTGAAGGTAAGGATTATGCACCAACGAGGCGTATAAAGATTAATGTTACTAACCCATTGGATATCCTCGTTAAAGGTGCCTCTATTGTAGTTCCGCGTACAAGCCTACCATTTCAGAATATTCCAGAAAGGTGGATAGGAGTTGTTGACCCCAATGGTCCATCAGATCCTGAACCTACTATGGAAGAATTGAAAAAGAATAGTGGTTATGTAAGAAGAAAAGAAACCAATGGTCATTATGTGGAGCTTCAGGTTGATGATAAGGATAAAGATGGAATATGGGATGAAATATTCTTCATGACGGATCTTAAAGCAAGAGAATCAAGAGATTTCTATATCTATATTGATCATTATGAGCGAGGTATGTATGAGCATGAGGTACATGCAGCCATTGCAAACTACGGCCGCCATACAGTTCCATTATGGGAGTCGAAACAAATGGGATGGAAATTATGGTATCCGCATGATGTAGATCTTCATGGTAAAAGAGCTCCCATGCTGACAGCTTATTATGAATATTCAACCAATAAATCAGGGTATTATATGCCATGGGAAATGGGTACTGATATTATGACAGTGGCTAGTACTTTCGGTGCTGGTGGGATGGCGGTGTTTGAAAATCCAAATGATATGGAGAACCCTTCACGAGCTTATCATTCTCCGTTTAAGAATAAAGGTCCATTTGATGATACCCGCTATGCCTTTGATGTGGTTTATAATGGGCCACTACGTAGTATGATCAAAGTAAGTACCACTAATTGGAATTCAGGGAAGGGCTTCTATGAACTAGATCAGTTCTATACAGCAATGGCAGGTAAAAGCTGGAGTATTGTGGAAACTAAATTTAATAAGTTCCTTCCTCCCAATGCCGAAGTAAATTTTGGAGCCGGGATTAGAAAGATCATGAATGAATATACTTCCGTAAACAAAAAAGGAATAGCCATATCAATGGGTAAAGATGTTGAGGCCAGAATCCCTGATGAAGATATAGGTGAAGAGGTTTTAAGAGTGCCATGGCAAGGTATCGGTTTGGTTGTTCGCGATAAATATAAGCCAGAATATAAGTCGATTAAGAATTTTGGAGGTAACCATGTTTTTAAAATGCCTGTAACTCCTGACCTTACTTATGAATATATGATTTTCGGTGCTTGGAGTTTTGGGGAAGTAAATAACAATGAAAAGGATTTTGTTAAATATGTTGAGGATGAAGGAGTTAAATATAATAATCCTCCGATCATCAAAGTGTCTGAATTTGAGACAAAAGCAAAATAATGGATAATCTCATTCAGGAAAGACAGAAAGATATTTCATCGAAATATTTGATTGCGAAATCATATTTTTCTGGTTTTGATGAAGCTCATGATACCTATAATGCGATATCTGCTGCCAGCGATGGCAAGGTTTATTATGTACTATCATCCAATACACTAAAAAGTGGAAAATTTTACAGATTTGATCCACTTTTAGATCAAACTGAATTCATAGCAGATCTGAACGATATGTGTGGAGAAGCAAATGCTTGTGCCATACCGCAAGGGAAAAGCCATTCGAGATTATTTGAAATGAGTGGTAAACTATTCATCGCTACACATGTCGGTTTTTATGAAATGATAGAAGGCTTTGAACGTCTTCCTGTTAATCTGCCGGATGGGTATAAGCCCTATCCCGGTGGTCACCTGCTTTCTTATGATCTGATTACTGGGGAGCTTACTGATTTGATGAAAGTGCCATTTGGCGAGGGAATTGTAACCATGACTATGGATACCAAACGCGGACAAATTTATGGTATCACCTGGCCAAGCGGTCATTTTATTCACTACGATAGTATAAATAATAAGTTTAAAGACCTTGGCTTGGTATCTGGTCAGGGGGAAGCCGGAATACCCGGCGAGGATTATCGGGTAATTTGCAGATCGATGTTCATTGATCCACGCGATGGTTCAGTTTATTATTCTACATCAGAAGGAGATATTTTTTCGTATCATTTTGAAGAGAACGATAAGAAAAAAATAGATGCAATTAGCTTGAAACTAGATTATTTAGGACGGTATGATTATACCAGGCCTGGCAGTATGTCTTATAACTGGCGTAAAATATTTTGGTATGAACCAGAAGACGTTGCCTATGGAGTACATGGTAATTCAGGATATTTATTTCGATTTGATCCAAAAAAGTCTACTATTGAAATTGTTGAACGGTTAACCTCTGATCCTTCCCGAAAAAGCGGAATGTTTGATCAATTCACCTACGGGTATCTTGGATTTATTTTAGGCCCTGATAAAGAAACAATTTACTATCTGACAGGAGGTCCTATTTTTGAAGATGGAAAACTAATTAGGGGTGATGATCAGATCAATGTTGGATCTAAAGGGATTGAAAATGTTCATTTGATCACTTATAATATTCCTTCTGGAGAATACATCGATCATGGCCCAATTTGCTATTCAGATGGTTCTATACCGGGATATGTTAATTCTATTGCAATGACAGAGGATGGAACAATTTATACCCTTGCAAGATTTGAGCATGAAGGGAAAGTGATTGAAGATCTGGTTAAAATAGCTAATCCTCTAACAATTAATTGATTGTATAAATTATTTTAATAATTGAATTATGAAATCAGGAATATTAATCAGATTATCCGGGTTCTTCTTGGTAATCATGTTCAATTCAGTAATTATTGCTTCAGCTAAAATAAAAGTTGGTGTTGCTGAGACTATTATAACTCCTCCCAATCCAATTGGGGTTCGAATGGCCGGATATGATAGAGGAATCAATACTTCTACGGGAGTACATGATGATCTTTATGCTCGCAGCCTCGTTGTAGAAGGTGAAGATGGAACAAGTTCAGCGATGATTACAGTAGCAGTGGTAAACATGTCAGAACCGGTTATGGATCAAATTCGTACTGGGGTGTACAAAGAGACTGGCATTCCCTTTAAAAATGTAATTGTTTCTTCTACTCATACCCACTCTGGTCCTGTAATGGGAAATTTGGAGGATAATTATATTAAGTTTTTCATCAGCAGAACTGTACAAAGTGCAGTAAATGCATGGAAAGGCAGAGTCCCAGGTAAAATTGGAGTTGGTTCAGCAGAAGTTTTTGGAATGGCAATGAACGACAGGCGAATGGAGCATGGAGGGGTTCCTCCTGATCCTGAAGTTGCTGTAATTAAGGTTGAAAATGCTCAGGGAAAGCTTCTTGGCGTTTTCTTTAATTATGGCTGTCATCCTTCAGCTCTAGATTTACATAATTTACAACTTACCGAAGACTGGCCCTATTTTTCAATTAAAGGAATTAAGGATAAATTGACTAAAGGAGTAGTTGTGGGTTATTTCCAATCTGCCCAGGGCGATGCAAAAGTGGGTTATCAGGCTGAACTTTCTGCAGTGGGTGCTTTTATGCAGGGGATAAGGAGTTTTGAATTTGCCGAAAAGAAAGGATTGGTTCTTTCGGGAGCTGTGCTTAAAGTATTGCCAGAAATAAAAACTTCAGAAGATTTAATTGTAAAGGTTAGTTATGATAAATTTCAGATCCCTATCCGGACAAGCTTCCCTTATACACATCAAGAGGCACTTCTCTGGCAGGAAAAAGCAAAGAAGACACTGGATGAAAAAGAAAAGCTGGTAATATATTATCCTACAGATATTGAAGGGGTAGAGCGATTGAAGCAAGCTGCCCGAGATCTGGTTGCAAAAGGAGATATTGGTAAGACCATTGGGCCAAGAACTCTCGATAAGTATAAAGTTGATTACTGGTTGGCTACACAGGCTGTAAATCAATCGAAACGCATTGAGGCAATGCCACCTAATCCAGCACCCTATTTAATGCCTATGCAGGCGCTTCGTATTGGGACTACTGTTTTTGTGACCTTCCCAGCCGAAGTTTTTACCGAGATCGGTTTAACCGTGAAACAAAATTCGCCCTATGCAAACACCTTTATTTTGGGTGTAGCCGGTGGATTTAATGGATATATTGCTACTGCAGCTGAGTATATTGAAGGCGGATATGCAGTTAATGGTAGTCCTTACGCTCCTCAGGCAGAGCAAGCATTGATTGATGCTTCGATGGAACTGATAAAGAGAGTGAAGTAGTTTATTTGACCTAGTAAAATCTATCATACAATGAACCATTAAATTACTGACAACAGACAACAGACAACAGATAACAGACCTCAGACATCAGATAACAGACAACAGACAACAGACAACAGACTTCAGACTTCAGACTTCAGACCTCATACCTCATTCCCCAGACCCCAGACCTCAAACTATGAAAATTAAAGCAGTACTTCCCTTTCTGGCACTATTCCTTTTTATGAGTTCATTAAATGCGCAAAATACTACAAAGCGTGTTCCTTATGTCATCCATGATAATTTTGATACCGGCGAAATGTTCACCTGGGAACCTTATCCATATCAGCAGGACACCGGTTATGATCCCTTATTTAGCACAAAGAAGGAGCCTGCTTTTGGAGGAAAGGGGAGTTCTCTTTCCCGCATAAGCAAGCCTAATGATGCCAATGACCTCACCCAGGGTTTCACCAAGCGCATTGATATGTATTCTCTAAACAATACACGACTCAAGTTTGCCTATTTTTTCATGAGTGACAGGAAACCTGAGAAGTTGGATGTTTCACTAGGGACTTTTGATGGGAAATTATTCACTCATACAATTTTATCTCCTAAAGCAAATACCTGGGTAGAGGTGGATATCCCACTTGGTTCTTTCAGTCTAAATAAAATATCATTGAAGGAAGGTGAGCATTTTCAGGTTGTAGTATTGCAGGCTTTTTATCCGCTTGTTAATCATTTACCAAGTTACAGTATGCTAATTGACGAGTTTAAGCTGAACGGTGAAAGATCAAGGCAGTTTATCGCACAATCTCCAAAATCGACCTGGTTTGAGCAGTTTGGTCATGCTATTTTAAATAAGCATTACGCTAATGGTGAAACAATTAACCTGAGTATTTCAGCTGAGCAGGGTAAAGCCATAAATGAAGTTAATGCTGAATTGATTAGTCCGGAGAATAGAACTATTTTAAGCAATATTAAATTTTATGATGATGGGAGCCATGGTGATCTGACGGCTTCAGATGGTATCTGGTCGAATAATGCCGTGTATTCAATCAAACCCACAGATCCTCGCGGTCAATGGAAGATCAGGGTTAAGTCGGGAACCGGAACAGATCAATTTTCATGGGATTTGGGATTCATTGTTCCTGTTTCTGAACATACAGCCGGTTTGCATCCAAGAGTATTTCATTCTCAGGCTCAACTGGATGCCCGTATGGCAGGACCTGAGCCCGAATCTGCAAAAAAGCTTCTTAATAATTTAATTCAAAGTTATAAACCATCAACGGTTGATCTTAGTAAACTTCCTGTACAGAATATGGTCGCACCGGAGTCTGTCACTGGCGGACCATATGCAAGTGCAGGTATGGGAGGTTGGTATAATACCCAGAATGCTCTTGCCAAAGTGATAACTATCGAAGCCTGGCAGTATGTGCTAACAAAAAACAAAGATGCAGCTGAAAGAGCAAAAGATGCCCTTTTAAAGCTTAGTAAATTACCTTCATGGAATCATCCCTGGATGGAAGCTAATGGTAACCATACCTATTATCCCGGAGCTCCTGCAGCATTTGCAGCCGGTATAGGATATGATATCTTATTTAATTTACTCAGTGCGGATGAGCAAAAAACCGCCCGTAAG
>JBIIWE010000074.1:0-7950 GCA_044339075.1 Daejeonella sp.
TGCAGACATCACTATTTTCAATCCTGATACTATAATTGACAAAGCCAGTTTTGATAAGGGGCTTGAATTTTCAGAAGGAATAATCCATGTGTTGATCAACGGAATCTTTGTGGTCAAAAACCGTAACACAGTGCACAATGTTTTTCCCGGTCAACCCGTTTACAGTAAATTCAAAAGATAATCTGATATTCGGCACAGGAATTAATACACTTTATTCAGAGGTGCATAATCTATTTCAAGAAACTTATCTACTTCCTTTAACCAAATATTCTGCACAAAACTTAAATGGTCGGGATGATTAGAGTATTCGTCATAACTTTGCATATTGTCAAACTCCATTGACAAGCCAAAATCAAAATCATTCTTTTTGCTTATCTGACGTAAACACTCCAAGTTCCTGACTCCAGGAATGAGAGATAATTTTTTAGCAGAGTTTAAAAAAGTTGTTTCACCCTTCGAGTTTTCAAGGTGCTTCAGTTTAAAAACAACAGTGTGGCGTATCATGAATTTATTTTGTATTGGATTCATTAGAATGTGCGAGCATAACTATTTTAAGAAAATATATAATTGACCTACTTTTAATTTCTCCTAGCAAGGTCGTCTTTTTTCTCCTGAAAATGAATAAATTTCAATAGGGTAAGAAGGGAAAATATTTCAGGTTTTAATGTTAATTAAATTATAATTGTGGTTAAACCATCGACATTTTAAAAGTACCTGTTTGTTTAATTTCATCTTCATAATATTCATATTTTATGGCATATTAGTTCTCTTGGTGGTAGGTTAGTAACATATGGTATTAAGCACATGATTTGTACCAACTTATTCTTCTAGATTAATAAATAAATTACATAACACATCTGATGAAAATGAACTTAAGCTGCTTCTTTCGCTTGAATTATACGTTAATGACCATAGTGGTATTAACAATGGGTTGCCGAGATAAATCTCAACCCGTAACAGGAACTACAGCGGTAGATGCAGAACATGCCCTATCTACATTTGAAGTACCACCGGGGTTTAAAATTGAATTAGTTGCCGCCGAGCCCATGGTTGCCGATCCTGTTGACATGGAAATAGATGAATACGGCAATTTTTACGTTGTTGAAATGCATGGTTATCCAATCGACAAAAGTGGTAGCGGTAAGATTGTTCTTCTAAAAGATACAGACCACGACGGGCGTATGGACAAACGTACTGTTTTCGCAGAAGGATTGGTTCTTCCCAATGGCATCCTGCGCTGGAAAAAGGGCGTGCTGGTAACTGATGCTCCTAATGTTTTGTACCTAGAAGACAGAAATGGAGATGGAATTGCAGAGATACGAGATACGGTACTTACAGGCTTTTCACTATCTAATCCTCATATAAATGTAAATAACCCAGTATATGGACTTGATAACTGGATCTATCTGGCTCACCGTGGAGCGATATCAACCCGGAATTATGAAAAGGAATTTGGCGACAAAGGAGGTGAAGTATATTTCCCTAAAGAGCCCAACAGCATTCGGCTTCCTCAAAATGCTGGAAGTCATTCCGTTCGATTCAGACCCGAAAATTTTAAACTGGAAATGACTTCAAGTAAGGCCCAGTTTGGTCAGTCCTTTGACGCCTGGGGGCATTATCTTCTCGCTGAAAATGGAAATCATTCCTACCAGGAAGTAATCGCTAATCGTTATTTGCAGCGTAATCCCAATCTTTTTATTTCAGATGCAACCCAATCGTTATCAGACCATGGAAATGTATCTGAAATATTCCCCATTACAAAGGTTCCAGAACGTCAATTGTTCAGCGGCGTAGGAGTAATGACTTCTTCAAGTGG
Organism: Daejeonella sp.; assembly: GCA_044339075.1. Taxonomy (GTDB): domain Bacteria; phylum Bacteroidota; class Bacteroidia; order Sphingobacteriales; family Sphingobacteriaceae; genus Daejeonella. The sequence continues at coordinate 1,817 of JBIIWE010000074.1, forward strand.
TATCACTGCCTATCTTGGCGGTATATTTCCGCCACCTTATGATCAGAACATCGCTTTCGTGTCTGAGAGCGTCAGCAACCTTGTACATGTGGATGTGTTAAAAGATAATGGCGCTAGTTTTACAACCAGCCGTATCGTGCCTAATAGTGAATTTCTAGCTTCCACGGATGCGTGGTCCCGACCTGTAAACATGTACATTGGTCCCGATGGCGCACTATATGTGTTGGACTACTATCGACAGATTATTGAGCACCCGGAGTGGATGTCTGATGAAGCGGTGAAAGCAGGCGGACTTTATAACGGCAATGATATGGGAAGGATATACCGAATTACTCCAACTGCAACACCTGCTGCAGAGTGGACGAAAGGGCTTAAGTTAGGAGATGAAACGAGCGAAAAATTAGTTGAAAAACTTTCAAGTACCAATATTTGGTGGAGGATAAATGCACAGCGATTATTGGTTGATCGTGCAGATAAGCAAGCTGTTACAGCATTAATAAGAATGACTAAAAATTCTGCCTCGCCTATGGGTCGTTTGCACGCATTGTGGACATTACAAGGTTTGAATCAGTTAAATGCTGAACTTATTGTTCAGGCCTTGAAAGATCCTGTTGCAGGCATCCGGGAAAACGCTATAAAACTCGCAGAAATCCATTTAAGTGTAAAGCCTGAATTAGGCAATACGTTGTTGCCAATGGTTAAAGATCCAAATGCAAAAGTGAGGTATCAGTTGCTATTAACCTTAGGCTTTATAAATACGCCACAATCGGCCAAGGCGCGTAATGAAATTCTCTTTAAAGATATCAGCGATAAATGGACCCAGATTGCTGCCATATCAGCATCCTCATCTGAAACAGCGTCCTTGTTAAAAGTGGTGATAGATAAATACAAGCACGATATTCCCGCATTTGCTTCTTTAGTTGAACGATTGACAACTATGGTTGGGATAAGCGGAAACCCTGCAACCATCCACCAGCTTATTCAAACCGCTACTGCGCCGGATCCGCAAAAAAAGCGCTTATGGCAGGCTTCTATGCTGGGAGGCTTAGCTAAGGGAATGGAAACTAGGAAGTCAAAATCCGAAGAATCACTTAATCCGTTTAAGAACGAACAAGCCTTATTGGTTAACACATTTTTTGACAACCCAGTGAGCGAAGTACGCAAGGCTTCCCTTAGTATGCTAAGGGTAGTGGGATTGAGTAATGAGTCTGTTGCAAAAACAGCTATTTCAAAATCTGTTTCAAGGGCAAGTAATAAAAGCTTTTCAGTTGAACAAAGAATAGAAGCCTTGAATTTTATGGCACTTAGGGATGCCGACTCCCATGAGACTTTCCTGAAAAGTTTTCTCAATCCGCGCGAACAGCTTTTTATCCAATTGGCCGCTTTGAGAACGCTAATCACGATCAAAGATAATTCGATCTGTAATTATCTTATTGATCAATGGCCAACACTCACCCCTGAATTACGGGATGTTGCGATTAGTGCGTTTTTAGTTAATCCAGAAAGAGTCACCTTATTATTAGATGCGATTAAATCAGGTAAAGTAGAACCAGCCAGTCTGGGGTGGACCCGAAGTGCTCAGCTGATGTCTAATTCAGATCAAAAGATACGCAACAGAGCAAGATCCCTGCTTGCTAACAGCGATGAAGAAAAGGTTAATAAAGATTATCAACAGGCACTGCAATTGGAAGGCAATCAAACAAATGGAAAGGTTGTTTTTATGCAAAATTGCGGTAAATGTCATCAGATCAGGGGTAAAATGGGAAATGCATTTGGTCCTGATCTCGGCACCATACATAACTGGCTTCCAAAGAACATAATGGCAAATGTGCTTTCCCCAAATTTATCTATATCCGGCGGTTTTGATCTCTGGGCAGTTGAATTGAAAAATGGAGAATCAGTACAGGGAATAATTGCCAGTGAAACATCTGCGGCAATCACATTAAGGCCAAGTCCTGGAGTAGAAAAAACGATTAACAGACAGGATATTGTATCCTTGAAATCTGTGAATGTATCGGCTATGCCTTCTGGTTTAGAAAAAGAAATTAACCAACAGCAGATGGCCGATCTGCTGGCATTTTTTAAAAAAACCAAATAAATAAATTTTATCTATAGTTTTTAGAACCTTGAGGGATTGTTGTTTACAACAAAAAAACGATAGCAGCAAATAAAGAATAAGAATGATAAACAACCATATGAAAAAATGTATCTGTAGCATGATGAGGACATTGGCTTGTTTTGCGCAAAAGCAAAAGCAAGAATGGCAAAGCCTTTTCAATGTCAAGGATCTTACAGGATGGGTTACTTATCTGGGCGCTCCGAACTTGTCAGGATACGGGGTTGATTTGACTTTATCTTATATGCCTCCCATCGGTTTGAACAACGACCTTTTAAAAGTTTTTACAGTTGTTGATGGATTGGCTAAACAGTCTCTACCAAAAAAATCTTTAATTAATTAATAACAGATAAATATTCACAAAATATAGATTAGATAGCAATATTTCACCATAGTTCAAAATAGTAATTTTAATCAAAAAACATCCAAGACTGCTTGGAGCTTATTTAATAAGGGATATTTTCACTGTAGCTGTTTTGCAAGCACTTTACTCTATGTGTATTTATATTTAATTAAACCAATGAAATATTTTAAATGATGAATGATAATTATCCGTCTAAAACTGGGAGAAATCAGATTTTTACCTCTTTTACTATTTTATCCAAAAGCAGGACCCCATCTCTTCCTGTATCAGTTAACTCACTAGTTTTAAGACAAACCGTACTTGTAGTTTTCTTTATTCTGACCTGCTCCATTAAAATACTGGCTCAAGAAATTCACATTGGTACGGCTACAGCAGACCTAACCCCGGCTTTACCTGTCGCAGTAACTGGTCAGTTCCATTTACGGATTGCCCAAACTGCAGAAACCCCTATTACTGCAAACGTAATTGTTTTGGAATCACAAGAAGGAAAAAAGCCTGCTGACCTTACCATCTTTGTTTCCTGTGATCTGCTCTATATCCCGACAGATTTGATTGCCCTAATCAGAAAAGAAGTACATCAGCGCTTGCCGGATTTAGATGTCAGTAAGATCATTGTAAACGCAACACATACCCACACGGCCCCCGTACTAATGGCCAATGATGAATATCTGATACCTAAAGAAGGTGTTACTCAGGTAAATGATTACCGGATTTTCTTAACCAAAAAGGTTACAGATGCGATCGTTGAGGCTTGGAATAGTCGTCGACCTGGAAGTGTAACCTGGGGCTTAAGTAATGCTGTTGTGGGCAATAACCGACGAGTATCCTATGCAGATGGTTCATCGGGGATGAACAGTAAGACTAACGTTCCGGAATTTCGCAGTTTCGAGGGTTATGAAGACCACGATGTCAATATGCTGTTTTTTTGGGATCTGGACAAAAAATTAATTGCAATAAGTATTGATTTAGCCTGTCCTGCGCAGGAAGTGGAAGGACGCGCGGAAGTGAATGCAGACTATTGGCATCCAGTTCGAGAAAAACTCAAAAAACAATTTGGAGATAAATTATGTGTAATGGGTTGGATTGCAGCGGCAGGAGATCATACTCCGCATCTGATGTACAGAAAATCTTCAGATGATCGAATGAGAGAATTGCGAAATTTAAGCCGTATGGACGAAATCGCAAGACGTATTGTAAATGCCGTGAATGAGGCTTATGATGCAGTAAAAGAAGAAGGCCAGACCAAGGTCATAATGTCTCATAAAGTTGAGAATCTTAGCCTTCCCATGAGGATTGTAACTGAGGCGGAATATAAGGATGCCAGAACATTAGTTAAGGAATCTGAGGCTAGTATTGCTTTAGATCCTAAAGCGGCAGATCAGCTTTATAGAAAGATGAAATGGAATGCAGCCACTGTGAAACGTTTTGAAAATCAGCAAACTGATCCAAATCCAAAATATAATATGGAATTACACGTAGTCCGACTGGGAGATATAGCAATATGTACAAATGAATTCGAACTTTTTTCGGACTATGGAATAAGGATACAGGCACGCAGCAAAGCTTTGCAAACATTTGTCATACAACTGGTTGGAAGTAAAGCCTGGGGAGCCTATTTGCCAACGGAGAAGGCAGTAAAAGGAGGGGCATATAGTGCTGTGGTACATAGCTCTCTGGTGGGACCGGAAGGCGGGCAGGTCATCGTAGACCGAAGTGTGGAATTGATCAACCAATTATGGGCTGAAAAAAAGTAAATATTCCTCTTATAAATTAGTTTGTAGCAACCGTGCGACACCACAGCAAAAAGTGACATCTTGGCAAAAAAGTACAGACCAAGTAAACTAATTTGAAAGTAAATATTAAAAACAAAACTTTAGAATGATAAAATATAGAACAGAAATAGACGGATTAAGAACAGTTGCAATTATTCCAGTTATTTTATTTCATTTGGGTTATAGTTTTGTAAAAGGAGGTTTCTATGGTGTTGATGTATTTTTTGTAATATCTGGATATTTGATTACAAAAATATTGACAGATGATATACAAAACAGAAATTTTTCAATGCCCCGTTTTTGGTTACGAAGAGTGAAGCGATTGTTACCTTTGGCATTGACCGTCATTTTAGTTACTTTAATTATAGCACATTTTGTCGTCTATAAACCAATTGTTAAAGACATTAGTAAAGATATATTTCCTGCGCTTTTTTCATATTTTAATTTTCACGCTTTATATGATTTTGGGAACTATTGGGGTGGAAAAGCTGAACAATCTTTGTTTCTTCACACTTGGAGTTTATCGGTTGAAGAACAATTTTATTTACTCTATCCTATTTTCCTATATTTTGCATACAAGTATTTTAAAAATTTCACTGTTCCAATTTTAATAATTACGATTGTCAGTTTGTTTTTATTCTTTTTCTATTTAAAAATCAATCAGGATTTTAATTTCGCTTTTTATATGTTGCCAACAAGAATTTGGGAACTTTCAATCGGCGGGCTTATTGGAGTAATTAAAAAACCTAAAATAAAAAACGAAAATTATTTGCCAATAATTGGAATATTTTTTATTGTAATATCCTATTTGATTAGAAGTAATATACTCTATATTCTTCCTGTTATCGGTGCGGCTTTGATTATTTTATTTTCTACTCCAAATGATATTATTGGTAAGGTTCTTTCTACAAAACCTTTCGTCTTCATTGGGAAAATTTCCTATTCATTGTATTTATGGCATTGGGTTATAATCGTATTATTTAAGAATCTACAATATCAATTTCAAGAAATTAATCATCATCTTTTAAATGGACTGATTATTTTATTAACTTTTTTATTAGCCTATTTAAGCTACACTTTTATTGAAAATAAAACCAGAAACTATCAACACACTCCTAAAATAGTTCTTGCGGGAATTGCCATAATTGCAGGGATAACTTTATATTATCAATCTGATTTTTATAAGCCCTTCTATAACAGTAAATACAATCAATCGACTTATTATGTGAGCTATTATGATATTTCTCCAACTCCGTTTGTTCAAGATACAAATGACCCTATATGGCACAATGTAATACGACCAATACGACTCCCTGAATTTAATGATGTCTACAAAAAAGAAGGTATTATTACCAATAAAAAAAATGGTACTCCGAAAATTATATTGATTGGTGACTCTCACGGCGTGATGTGGGGTAAATTGCTAGATGAAATATCTGATGAACTCAACGTTACTCTTTCTTGTTACACTTCAAATGGCAGCATGCCATTTTTTAACATGGATAACATTAATTTGCAGGACGAAAATAAATATTACACAAATATTCAACGAATAGAATATGCAAAGTCTATCGTAGAAAATATTGAAAAATGGAAGCCTAAAGTTGTTGTTTTGGCTTGCCGTTGGGACAATTTAAATGAAAAAGCAAAAAAACAACTTGATGATCTATTATTTTATATAGAAAAAAGAAACGTTCATGTATCATTATTTACTCAACCCCCTGTTTTGGATTTTGTGGAGAATAAAAATGCAGGTCAATATTTCACATATATAGGAATCAAACCTAATATTGGTTATAATTTTCTTGAAATGAATAATAGTAATGTGAAAAAAAGTAATGATTATATTAAATCATTAGCTTTAAAATACTCAAACGTTAGT
>JBIIWE010000075.1:0-7914 GCA_044339075.1 Daejeonella sp.
GAAGAGAGCGAACATTTCTATTCTCGTACTGCCCTCATGTACATTTATATGGGTCATATGAACTATGAAAATACTAAACCCTATGAGGATTGGTTTTGGAGTAAGAACAGAATAAATCTTATCAAAGCAACAGTTAACAACTTAAACACAGAAAATAAATCTATTCAATTAGATGATAATAGGTTCTTATATTATGATAAACTAATTTTAGCAACCGGTTCAATTTCAAATAAGTTTGGATTCCCAGGAGAAAACTTAAATGGTGTTCAGGCACTATACAATCTTCAGGATCTGGAGAAAATGGAGAAAAATACCCGTAATATCTCTTCAGCAGTCATTGTTGGCGGAGGATTAATTGGTATAGAAATGGCTGAAATGCTTCATAGTCGTAATATTTCTGTCACTATGTTAATACGAGAAAATGCCTATTGGGCAAACGTATTACCACAGGAAGAAGCTCAAATAATTGGAAATCACCTCCATAAGCATGGGATTGTTCTAAAGTTCAATACAGAACTCAAAGAAATACAAACTATCGATCAGCTTAGTGTAAATAGTATTGTAACCAAACAAGAAGAAACCATTTATTGCCAGTTTTTAGGAATAACAACAGGCGTGAAACCCAACATTAACTTCCTTAAGAATAGTACCATAGAAATAGAAAAAGGAATATTGGTCGATGAATTTTTAGAAACCAATGTTCCAGACATTTTTGCTGCAGGAGATTGTGCTCAGTTTCGTTTTCCAAAAACTGGAGAAGCCCCAATTGAACAGTTATGGTACACTGGTAAAATGCAGGCTGAAACCTTAGCCAATACAATATGTGGTAATAAAACAACTTATGATCGCGGAGTTTGGTTCAACTCTGCAAAATTCTTTGATATTGAATTTCAAACCTATGGAAAAATTTCACCTGAAATTACCAATGAACACGAGAGCTTTTACTGGGAACATGAAAATGGTAAAATTTCATTCAGAGCCAATTATAATAAATCAGATCGAAGCATTATTGGATTTAATTTTATAGGAATACGGTTCAGACAAGTTATAGCTGAACAATGGATACGGGAGCAAAAAGAAATAGAATATGTAATACAAAATCTTAATCAGGGCTGGTTTGATCCGGAATTTTCGGATACCTACTCTAAAAAAATAGCGAAATCCTTTAGAGGTACCCCTATTCATTTATCATTTTCTAAATAAAAATGCAAGACAATTCCTTATCAATAGCAAAGCCATCAGAAGGCCTTCTTTCACAAAAGATAGGCGCTAGTCTTATTGCGGCTGCAATACTTTGTGCCATAATCGCTGCATTTGGTCAGGGTGAAACTCAGCCTGCACTCTTTTTTTGGTTAATCATAGTCTTCATTTCTGCAGGAGGAATTATTTTTTCAATCCCATATTATAAGGGAATACCGGGAATAAAGAATAATGGCATTATGCATAGTCCTGCAACAAATCGGGGTGCCATTGCATGGGGAATTGGTATTTTGATGACTGGATTTTACATCGTTCTCTATTGGTTTCCCTATTACTTGGAAGGCTTGATCAGGACTATGGATCCATTGAGTAATTTACTTAGAAATAAGGCATCTGATCAGTGGTTTTTATACGGTACATTTTATACCCTTGCTGTCCTCATTATGGGCATTCGCTTTATCGGTAAGTACAAATCTAGTAGATACCAGGTATTGAGAACACTATCTGTTATGTTTTTCCAACTTGGATTTGCATTCTTAATACCTGCTTTTTTATTAAAATTGAATCAACCTGAATTCTACTTTTCCTATTTTTGGCCATTAAAATATTCCTATTTATTTCCAAATGACATCGATTATCTGATCAAATCTGGAAACGTTGGTGTTTTCATGGTTTTCTGGGGACTTGTCATGACATTTATTGCCACACCAATTTTAACCTATAATTATGGGAAACGCTGGTATTGCTCATGGATCTGTGGTTGCGGTGCCTTAGCAGAAACATTAGGCGATCCTTATAGACAAAATTCAGACAAGTCACTCAAAGCATGGAAAGTGGAACGCTGGATGGTCCATTCTGTACTGGTTTTCGTTACCTTAACCACTGCTTTATTATGGTTAAATTCATGGAAAAATGGCACTATCCTTGGTGATGCATCCGGATTGTTTTCACAATGTTATGGATTTCTAATAGGCTCCGTATTTTCTGGTGTGATCGGAACAGGTTTTTACCCAATTATGGGTTCAAGGGTTTGGTGTCGTTTTGGTTGCCCTATGGCAGCAATTCTAGGAATATTTCAACGATTCAAATCAAAATTCAGGATTACAACAAATGGGGGTCAGTGCATTTCATGCGGCAATTGCTCGACTTACTGTGAAATGGGGATCGATGTAAGAGCATACGCTCAAAAAGGGGAAAATATAATTCGCGCTTCCTGCGTGGGATGTGGAATATGCTCAGCTGTATGCCCTAGGGGGGTTCTTAAACTCGAAAATCTGGCGGAAGAAGGAAGATTTGAATCGTATAGGCGTCAGGAAAATAAATAATGTATTCTGTCAACAAAAAACCAGCAGTTTATGTGATCATTCCAGCATTCAACGAAAGTAAATCGATTGGTAAGGTTATTGCAGATATTCCTGACTTGGTAAATGAAACGATTGTTGTCAATAATGCTTCAACCGATAATACTGAAAATGCTGCAAAAGAGCAAGGCGCAACTGTATTAAGGGAAAATAGAAAAGGATATGGGTATAGCTGCTTGAAGGGAATTGACTATCTCCATACAAAAGCAAATCCTAACGATATTATTGTATTCTTAGATGGGGATTATTCAGACTTTCCTGAGGAGATCAGCATACTTATTGCCCCTATCCTAGAATCAGATTTTGATATGGTGATCGGATCAAGAGCCTTGGGTTTTAAGGAACCAGGATCAATGCTATTTCAACAAATTGCAGGAAACTGGCTGGCAACAGAACTAATAAAATTATTCTACAATGTTCATTTTACAGATCTGGGACCATTCAGAGCTATTAAATGGAAAGCCCTTCAACAAATAGACATGAAGGATAAAACCTTTGGCTGGACAGTAGAGATGCAGGTAAAGGCTGCAAAACACAAATTAAAATTTACAGAAGTCCCGGTAAACTATAGACAACGTATTGGAGTAAGTAAAGTGTCAGGAACAATCTATGGAACTATAATGGCAGGATATAAAATATTACTTACCATCTTTAAAAATATTTAATCCAGGATTTAAATCACTCATGTTAGCGCTTGGTATCATCATTATTTACAGTATTTTCTTCTTCTTTATCATCCTGTTTAGTCTTGGACAGTTAGCGCTACTCATTACTTTTTTAACATTTAGAAATAAAGAAAATCCTAAAATTACTTTAAATACCTACCCGAATATTACCATCCAGTTACCAATATATAATGAACGCTATGTTATTGAGAGGCTCCTTGATTCTATTTCAAATTTAAACTACCCTAAAAACAATTTAGAAATACAGGTTCTTGATGATTCTGATGATGACACAAGTATACTTGCAGAACAAAAGGTTAAAAAATTAATTGCTTCAGGTTTTACAATCTCTCAAATAAAACGTGAAAACAGAATAGGATTTAAGGCTGGTGCCTTACAAAATGGCTTAATTCAGGCTAAGAGTGAATTTATAGCAATTTTTGATGCAGACTTTGTTCCGGAACCGGATTTTTTGATCAACACTATTCCCTATTTTAGCAATGATAAGATTGGAATGGTGCAAACCAGATGGGGACATATCAATCCCAGGGAATCATGGCTAACAAGAGCCCAGGAAGTAGGATTAAACAGTCATTTTATTATTGATCAGGATGGACGAGCAAAAGGTGGCTTTTTCATAAGTTTTAATGGCACTGCTGGAATTTGGAGAAAAGCCTGTATTGAGGATGCTGGAGGTTGGGAAGCTGATACACTCACTGAAGATCTTGATCTGAGTTATCGTGCGCAAATGAAGGGTTGGAAGTTTAAATATTGTCCTGAAATAATTTCACCGGCCGAGCTACCGAATCTACTAAGTGCAGTAAGATCACAACAATTTCGATGGATTAAGGGAGGTGTAGAAACATCCAAAAAACTAATAGCCAGATTATGGAATTGTAATCTACCCCTTTCAATAAAATTATTTGGAAGCTTGCAGCTCCTAAATAATTATATCTATGCTTTTGTCCTTTTAACAGGTCTGCTTAGTGTTCCCTTAATGTTATTGAAAAATAAATCAAGGGAGTTCGATCTATACTTTAATTGGAGCGGCATGCTACTAATAGTATTGATAATTAATTTTTTTTATTGCTTTACAGCAATTTTAATGGACAAAAAAAAAATTATTGCATCTATAAAAGAGATCCTGAGCGCATTCCCAATAGCCATAATTGTATCAATGGGAATGTCTTATCACAATAGCATTGCTGTCTTAAAGGGAATTCAAGGCCAGAAAACAGCATTTGTCAGAACCCCAAAATTTAACGAATCAAAGAGAGAAAGTTCCTACTTAAAAGGTCAGAAACTCAGGCAATACATACCTGAATTTCTACTATTTATATATTTTCTATTAGCCGCTATTGCCGGACTATACTTTAAAGATTTCGCATTCCTGATCTATCATTTATTAATGTTAACAGGTTTTGGCTTTATACTTTATTGTGCTTTTGAAGAGAGTTCAGGTCAATAAAGTATCAAAGAGATATCGCGTTAATAATATCATATTGAGTGATGATTTCAATATTGCCATTTTGATCTTCAACTAGAACAGCCATATTTTCCTTATTGATTATGGCAGTGATCTTATCAATAGTAGTATTCAGATCTACAAAAGGGAAAGACGAAGTCATGATATCCTTAACAGAACCAGAGCGAAGTGATGGATTTTCTAATACTGAATTCAAGATATCACTCTCCGTTATTTTACCCACAACCATTCCTTTCTGAGTAACTGGAATTTGTGAAATATTCAATGATTTTATTGTATTAATTGCCTGCAAAACTGACTGTTCACAATCAATCGTTACAATTTCTTGTCTACCTCGTTTTGCTAAAATTGATTTAGCAGTAAGTTTCTCATCAGCTAGAAAACCACGCTCCCTTAACCAATCTTCATTATACATTTTACCCATGTATCTGGAACCATGGTCATGAAAGATAATTACCACTACATCCCCTTCCTTGAGTTCATCCTTCAACTGCATAAGCCCGGCAAGTGCCGATCCTGCAGAGTTGCCAGCAAATATCCCCTCTTTTCTAGCGATATCACGGGTCATCAATGCCGCATCCTTATCTGTTACCTTCTCGAACCGATCAATAATATTAAAGTCAACATTTTTGGGCAAAAAGTCCTCCCCAATTCCCTCTGTAATGTAAGGATAGATCTCATTTTTGTCCATGATGCCTGTTTCCTTATACTTCTTAAATACAGAACCATAAGTATCAATTCCCCATATTTTAATATCAGGATTCTGTTCCTTAAGGTATTTACCAGTACCAGAGATAGTTCCACCGGTTCCTACCCCAACCACCAAATGAGTGATCTTACCTTCAGTTTGTTTCCAGATTTCAGGCCCAGTCTGCTCATAGTGAGCTAGAGAGTTTGACAAATTATCATATTGATTTGGTTTCCATGAATTCGGAACTTCACGCTCCAGTCGGGAGCTAACAGAATAATATGACCTAGGATCTTCAGGATCAACATTTGTAGGACATACAATAACCTCTGCGCCAAAAGCACGTAAAGCATCAACTTTTTCTTTGGATTGCTTATCTGTGGTAGTAAAAATACACTTATAGCCCTTTATTATTGCTGCCATTGCCAAGCCCATTCCTGTATTTCCGGATGTGCCTTCAATAATAGTGCCTCCTGGTTTCAACTTACCACTAAACTCTGCATCTTCAATCATTTTCACTGCCATCCTATCCTTGATTGAGTTGCCAGGATTAGTTGTTTCGATCTTTGCTAAAACTGTTGCTTTAACATCTTTCGTTATATTATTTAATTTAACCAAAGGAGTATTTCCTATGGTTTCAAGAATATTATTATACCACATAGTACAAAAATACAGATTTATGCGTGAAACAATAGATTAAATGCCAAAAGTGAAGGCAATACAAATATTGTATTGCATTTATTCAAGGAGCAAAATTATATTTTAAAAATCTACTATTTAAGTAGTACTTACCAATAGAAATTGGGTGAAAAATAGGCTATTTTAGATTTAAGAAACCCTTTAAAACTCAAGAAGATATTTTAATTAAAATTTCAAATGCTTTACAGTTAAGCCATTATTTATTAGTTGTTTTAATGAGTCAATACCTACTCTCAGGTGTGTCTCGACATACTGTTCAGTAACATTTGAATCACTTTCAGCTGTCTTCACTCCCTCCGGTATCATGGGTTGGTCTGATACTAATAATAAAGCTCCCGTTGGAATTTTGTTTGCAAAGCCAGTCGTAAAAATTGTTGCAGTTTCCATATCAACAGCCATTGCTCGCAACGTTTTTAGATACTTTTTAAACTTCTTATCATGCTCCCAAACCCGGCGATTAGTAGTGTACACAGTTCCAGTCCAATAATCACGAGAATGATCACGAATGGTTGTTGAGATTGCCTTTTGCAAAGCAAATGCAGGCAATGCAGGAACTTCAGCAGGAAGATAATCGTTGGAAGTCCCCTCACCTCTTATAGCTGCAATTGGTAAGATTAGATCACCGATCTTATTCTTTTTCTTAAGCCCGCCACACTTTCCCAAAAACAAAACTGCCTTCGGCTGAATAGCTGTCAATAGATCCATCATAGTTGCCGCCATAGGGCTTCCCATTCCAAAATTAATCAATGTAATGCCATTTGCTGAGACACTCTGCATAGGTTTATCTAGTCCAATAATAGGCGCATTGTCATTCCATTCAGAAAACAGGTTGAGGTACCTGGAAAAATTGGTTAATAGAATAAATTTACTAAACTCTGTTAAAGGGCGGCCAGTATAACGAGGTAGCCAGTTATCAACAATATCCGACTTGTTTTTCAGTCCTGATTTAAGAGGAGATTCAACTTCTTTTGACTTTTTTCCTGATTCAGTTACTTCAACTTTAGGTTCTTGTTTCTTATTCATAATCCCATTTTTAAGCTTACAAAAAACCCCGATTCGAATCGGGGCTTATTTATGCAACTTTTAGTTTTGTCAGATCAGATTTTTCAAATTTATCTTTGGCATAATCCAGTGTGATGTACAATTCTTTTCCTGTTTTACCAGAGGGTGTTTCATACATTGCATCGATCATAATTGCTTCACAAATAGACCTTAAGCCTCTGGCACCAAGCTTAAATTCCATAGCTTTATCAACAATGAATTCCATGACATCCTTTTCAAAATCAAGATTCACATTCTCGTATTCAAACAACTTTTTATATTGCTTGATTAGAGAATTCCTAGGTTCAGTTAATATACTTAATAAAGTATCCCTATCCAATGGGTTCAGGTGAGTAATAACCGGAAGCCTTCCTATTAATTCAGGAATAAGTCCGAATGACTTAAGATCCTGGGGAGTAATATATTTGTATAGGTTCTTCAGGTCAATAGTAAATTCATCTTTTTCAACCTTATACCCAACTGTTTGAGTTCGAAGTCTGTTGGCGATCTTCTTCTCAATACCATCAAATGCTCCTCCGCAAATAAAAAGAATATTATTCGTGTTCACAGCGATCATTTTCTGATCAGGATGCTTTCTTCCTCCCTGAGGTGGAACATTAACTATAGTTCCTTCTAATATCTTCAACAGAGCCTGCTGAACTCCTTCACCTGATACATCCCGGGTTATAGACGGATTATCACTTTTTCGGGCAATCTTATCTACCTCATCGATATATACAATTCCGCGTTCAGCAGCAGTGACATCATAATCGG
>JBIIWE010000076.1:0-7905 GCA_044339075.1 Daejeonella sp.
GAATTTGGATTGAAAAAATACGCTTTAGTGAACAGATTTCTCCACCTTTCAAAAATACTTTTCAATTGAAAAACTGTTAAGGTGTTCGAAATGACGTTAATTATGCCGTCATTTCGAACACGCAGGTACTTTTTTTTATTTAAACGATCTTTAATGCGTGGAGAAATCTGTTGAATGGAAAGACAATTTCAATTGAAAAAATACGCTTTAGTGAACAGATTTCTCCACCTTTCAAAAATACTTTTCAATTGAAAAAACTGTTAAGGTGTTCGAAATGACGTTAAAAGGGCCGTACATGAAGTATAAAAAGAAATCTGTATAACAAATTCGCCATGGAAACAACAAGCACAATTAATTTTCACCCTACTCCCCCTCCGCATCCTCTGCCCGTCCCTTCAAAATAGCACTCCGATCCATTTTGCGTATCAAGCTATAAATGACCGATAAAAAGCCAAAACCAAATGCAATGGTTCCTATAACCATTGCCCAGCCATACTTATAAATCTCCTCTCCCATCAGGTAATATCCCAAAAGGTTCAGAGCTACTCCAACAAGTATCAGCCAGATGCCACGGCGCATGTAAATATTTCTCATAATCTAAAAACTAACAAGCAAATTTACACAAAATACCTGATTTGCTGGTTTTCCAAATTTTCGCGCATGAATGATTTCAAAAAACTGCATTTTAAGGCTTAAAATTCTTAACTTTGCATCCTTAAATTTGGGAGTTAAAGCACTGATGTACAAAGAATATAAGCAACTTGATTTATCAACAACCGGAAAAGAGATTTTAGAATACTGGAAAAAAAACCAGGTATTTGAAAAAAGTATTTCTAATCGGCCTGCTTCTAAACCTTATATATTTTATGAGGGACCACCATCCGCGAACGGGATGCCGGGAATCCATCATGTTATGGCACGCTCCATCAAGGATATTTTCTGTCGCTATAAAACCCTCAAAGGCTTCCGAGTAAAACGTAAAGGCGGATGGGATACGCATGGACTTCCCATTGAACTGGCTGTAGAGAAAAAGCTGGGTATTACCAAAGATGATATCGGCAAAAGTATTAGCGTTGAAGAATATAATGCTGCCTGCCGTACCGAGGTAATGAAATATACCGATGTATGGAACGACCTGACCGAGAAAATGGGTTATTGGGTTGACTTGGAAGATCCATATATCACCTATGAAAACGATTATATAGAAACCCTCTGGTGGATCTTGAAGCAGTTTCATGAAAAAGGCCTTTTATACAAAGGATACACCGTTCAGCCTTATTCTCCTGCAGCAGGAACCGGACTAAGCTCACATGAGCTGAATCAGCCCGGGACCTATAAAATGCTGAAAGATACCTCCATAGTTGCCCAGTTCCACATAAAAAAAGAACAGGATCATCCATTGATGAAGGTTCTTTTTGACAAGGAAACAGAAGATACCACCATTTTGGCCTGGACTACTACGCCATGGACCTTGCCATCTAACTGCGCGCTGGCTGTTGGTGCATCTATCAACTATGTAAAAATTAAAACATTCAATCCGTATACTTTCAGTCCCGTAAGCGTAGTTCTAGCAAAGGATCTAGTCTCAAAATATTTTAAAGAAGAAGCAAAAAGTATTCAGTTCTCCGATTACAAGGGAGGTGATAAACTGATTCCATGGCAGATGATGGCAGAATTCAAAGGGTCAGACCTTATTGACCTACATTACCATCAGCTAATGCCCTATGTAACGAATGATGATCTTGAAAAAAATGCATTCCGGGTTATTCCTGCCGATTTTGTAACCACAGAAGATGGTACCGGTATCGTACATACCGCTTCTGTTTTTGGTGCAGATGATTTCAGGGCCTGCCGCGAAAACAATGTGCCATCGATCATGATCAGGGATGAAAAAGGAAACGAATTCCCGCTGGTCGACAGGCAGGGAAAATTCGTTCAGGAGGTCACCGATTTCGCCGGAAAATACGTAAAAGAAGAATATTATAGTGATGAAGAACGCCAAGATCCTGACTTCAGGCCTACAGACGTTTTAATCGCCATCAAATTGAAGGAAGATAACAAAGCCTTTGATGTAAAGAAATATGAGCACAGTTACCCGCATTGCTGGAGAACTGATAAACCTGTTTTATATTATCCGCTAGATAGCTGGTTTATCAAAACTACTGCGGTGAAAGAACGCCTGGTTGAACTGAATAAAACCATCAACTGGAAGCCTGAATCAACCGGTACCGGTCGCTTTGGAAACTGGCTGGAAAATCTGGTCGACTGGAACTTATCCAGGTCAAGGTACTGGGGCACGCCTCTACCAATCTGGCGTACCGAAGATGGTTCAGAAGAAAAATGTATCGGATCTGTCAATGAACTGAGAGCAGAGATCAAGAAATCTGTTGATGCTGGTTTTATGGATCCTGCATTTGAGATCAATGACATGCATCGCCCTTATGTGGATGATGTGGTGCTGCTTTCTTCTTCCGGCAAGAAAATGCTTCGTGAACCCGACCTCATTGATGTCTGGTTTGATTCAGGTGCAATGCCTTATGCACAATGGGGACTTCCCCCAACGGAAGAAGGGAAAAACGGAAACATCAGTGCAAAAGACTTTTTAGAATATTGGAACACGCATTCAGGATCTGATTCTGAAGCAGGTTCAATATATCCTGCCGACTTCATCGCCGAAGGAGTAGATCAAACTCGCGGATGGTTCTTTACCCTGCATGCCATCGGTGTCATGCTCAATGATAGCGTTTCCTTTAAAAATGTGGTATCCAACGGACTGGTATTGGACAAGGACGGAAATAAAATGTCGAAACGCCTGGGCAATGCAGCCGATCCATTTGAAACCCTTGAAAAATACGGCGCAGATCCTACACGCTGGTACATGATCAGCAATGCATCGCCATGGGATAATTTAAAATTCAATATTGAAGGAATTGATGAGGTACGCCGCAAATTTTTCGGAACATTACATAATACCTATGCGTTTTTTGTGTTGTATGCAAATATAGACGGCTTCAGTTATCAAGAGGAGGATGTTAAAGACCGCCCGGAAATTGATCGCTGGATCATTTCATTATTAAATTCATTAAGTCTGGAAGTGGATAAATACTACGCCGACTTTGAACCAACCCGCGCCACACGTGCAATCCAGAATTTTGTAGATGAGCACCTGAGCAACTGGTATGTTCGCCTATGCCGTCGCCGTTTCTGGAAAGGTGAATATTCTGAAGATAAGATCTCAGCTTACCAAACACTTTACACTTGCCTGAATACCATTGCAAAGCTAATGGCACCCGTTGCGCCATTCTTCAGTGATCGACTATTCATCGATCTGAACAATGTAACAGGTAAAGAACAGGCAGTTTCTGTTCACCTGGCTGATTTTCCAGAATATAATGAAGGCCTGGTAGACAAAGCCCTGGAAGAACGCATGGGCCTTGCTCAGGATATTTCTTCACTGATCCTTTCTCTACGAAAGAAGGTTGGTATCAATGTAAGACAGCCATTGGGTAAAGCACTTATTCCGGTACTGGATAAAACTTTTAAAGCGAGGGTTGAAAAAATAAAAGATCTGATCCTTTCAGAAACAAACATCAAGGATATTGAGTACATTACCGATACGTCTGGCATCATCAGCAAAAAAATTAAGCCAAACTTTAAAGCTTTAGGCCCGAAAGTTGGTAAGGATATGAAAATTGTGGCGGAAGCTTTAAACACCTTATCACAACCGGACATCAGCCGATTTGAGAACGAGGGTAAAATAAAGTTACACGGCACCTCTTATCAGATTCTTGTTGAAGATGTAGAAATTCTTGCTGAGGATGTTCCAGGATGGCAGGTAGCAAATCTTGGAGCATTAACAGTAGCATTGGATATTACCATTACCGAAGATTTAAAGCAGGAGGGAATTTCAAGAGAGCTGGTTAACCGCATTCAGAACATGAGAAAAGATCAGGGTTTTGAGGTTACAGATAAGATCAGGGTACAGGTTAAAGACCATCCGTATATTTCGGAAGCCCTGAAAAATAATTTATCATATATTTGCGCCGAAATCTTGGCTGACTCCTTAGAGCTTGTAAATGAGCTAAATGAAGGAGAGATGGTAAGTATTGATGAGAATAATTTAATGATACTAATAAATAAAGGATAGAAATGGATAAGAACGTGAAAACAAGATACTCCGATACAGAATTGCAGGAATTCAAAGGCCTTATTACAGAGAAATTACGTAGTTCAAGAGAAGAATTAGCTGCTTTAAGCCAATCATTAAGTAACCCCAACATGAACGGAACTGATGATACCGCAGGGACTTACAAGACTCTTGAAGATGGATCAGCTACCCTTGAAAAGGAATCAATCAATCAGCTGGCTGCACGTCAGCGGAAATTCATAGATAACCTAGAGAATGCCTTGGTGCGTATTGAAAATAAAACATACGGTATCTGCAGAGAAACCGGAAAATTAATACCTAAAGAACGTTTGCGTGCAGTTCCTCATGCAACCCTAAGTATGGAAGCTAAACTGAAACAGGCCTAAATGAAAGCTTATACCAAGCCTTTTTTTGCAATTTTCTTCATATTAATTGCTGACCAAGTTTTAAAATTCTGGATCAAGCTGAACATGTCCCTGGGACAGGAGTATAAGATCATTGGAGACTGGGCTATCATTCATTTCACTGAAAATAATGGAATGGCGTTCGGCATGGAGTTTGGCGGCGAAACTGGCAAACTTGTATTAACCTTATTCCGTATTGTTGCTGTATTAGGAATAGGATACGGATTGGTATATATGATCAAACGTAAATACCACCGCGGACTGATCATGAATTTATCACTCATCTTTGCTGGTGCAATGGGCAATATCATCGATTCTACCTTTTATGGAGTGATATTTAGCGAAAGTTCTTATTATGAACCAGCAAAATTATTTCCTGTTGAAGGCGGATATTCCAGCCTGTTCCATGGTAAAGTTGTTGATATGTTCTACGTTCCCATTATTCAGGGGGCATACCCGGCATGGTTTCCATTTTGGGGCGGTCAAGAGCTCATTTTTTTCAGACCCGTATTTAACCTGGCTGATTCTGCGATCTCCATTGGAGTGATCATGATTTTACTGTATCAAAAAAGATATTTCAAAGAAGAGAAGGAAGAGGTAGTATACACCCATAGTGAAGTTGTTGAAGAATAGAAATTGAGGCCTGAGAGGGCCTTTTTTTATAGATTTATTTTATGAGTTGAATTAGCTGATATTAACCGATAGTTCAGGCCAAATTTTGATAGATTATGGAATTGGCACGAAATTTTCATCCTTATTAGATAGTTTTGACATTTAATTTAATAGACATGAAAAAAATGATCACATTGGCACTATTGAGCGTATTCAGCTTAAGTGCATTTTCACAAAATATCGATATCCGCAGAAAGATCGAAGTTAATGGTTCTGCCGAAGCTGAAGTAACACCTGATATTATCTATATCGGAATGTCTTTAAAAGAATACTTCAGAGACTCGAATAACAAAAAGAAAGTGGAGATCGAAGAACTTGAACGCCAGCTTCAATCGGCTGTTTTAAAGGCAGGCATTCCGCCGGAAAACTTCACGATCAATAATATTTCCAGCTATAATAACTGGTGGGAAAAGAAAAAAACTCCTGATTTTCTAGCGCGCAAACAATACCGCATCAAGGTTACTGATCTTACAAAATTTAATGAGATCATGAGCGCGGTCGACCCAAAGGGCATTGAATACAGTAATATTGAAAGCTATGACTATTCGAAAAAAGAAAGTCTTAAAAAGGAGCTTAAAGTAAAAGCGCTGCAGGAAGCAAGAACAAAAGCTGAATACCTGATCACATCCATTGGCGAAAAGCTGGGAGGAGCATTGGAAATTCAGGAGATCAATAATGAATATTATCCTCAGCCCATGTATAAAACCAGCATGATGTTAAGAGGAGATGCTGTGAGCTCAGCTGAATCTGCTATGCCAGACATTGATTTTAAAAAGATTAAACTGAATTATCAAATGAGAGCGGTGTTTGAGATTAAATAATATGTGTTTTCTGTTATCAGTTGTCTGTTGTCTGGCAAACGACATTTGAAAAAGGTGTTATCTGTTGTCTGTTATCTGGCAAACGACATTTGAAAAAGGTGTTATCTGTTAACTGTTATCTGGCAAACGACATTTGAAAAAGGTGTTATCTGTTGTCTGTTGTCTGTTATCTGGCAAACGACATTTGAAAAAGGTGTTATCTGTTATCTGTTATCTGTTATCTGTTATCTGGCAAACGACATTTGAAAAAGGTGTTATCTGTTATCTGTTATCTGTTATCTGGCAAACGACATTTGAAAAAGGTGCTTTCTGTTGTCTGTTATCTGGCAAACGACATTTGAAAAAGGTGTTATCTGTTAACCGATAACCGACAACTGATAACAGACAACTGACAACTGATAACAGACAACTGACAACTGATAACCGATAACCGACAACTGATAACCGACAACTGATAACAGACAACTGATAACAGACAACCGACAACTGACAACCGACAACCGACAACTGATAACCAATTAAAATGCATTCACACCAAAAGGAGCCCAGGGATGTTGTTCCCTCCAAAAAGAAGCAGCTTTATACCATAAGGCCTGAGCTTCGTGAATATCTTTTGAAATTCGACCGCGAGGTGAAGCTTCCGGTGCAGTATTCCGACCTGATGCGTTTTAACCTAAAGACTCCTTTACGGGATAAGGAAGGTCGCGATACGCTTTGGTATACCGTCTATTATGATGAAAGTGAGATGAAAGATCTTTTCCCCAATCTCACTTATATCTATGCACTAATGAATACTGATGGTGATACCGCAGTTATGGAACACCTTTCGGTTGCGCGTATCGACTATTGTACCTTTGCCAATACCAGGCCATTCCGAGTTCGAATCATCAATCGGCTGAATGATAACTATGATCATTTTTACGTCAAAGTGGCCGATGCTTCCCGGGTTTACGGACTGGAGCTGGAGCATATTCTCTCACCCAACAGGATCAGTTATTTAACGGATGGTAATACCCTGATCGAAGAACATATTCCCGGCTTACCGGGTGATGAATTTATCAGCAGACGATTAGGAACTTCCAAATTTAATCAGATCCGGATTTGTAAGGAGTTTGTGAAATTCAATGAACGCTGCTTCGTCAGGTTGCTTGGAGATATGCGTTCTTATAATTTTGTTGTAGATATCACTCCGGATATTGAAGGAAATCAATACCGCTTTCGGGCAATCGACTTCGACCAGCAATCGTATGAAGGCCGATTAAAAATGTACCTGCCACATTACTTCAAGGAGAACCTGGCACTGGTACAGCTTGGAATGCAACATATGGACTTAACCACCATGAGACAGTATCAGGAGGAAGAAAGAAGCCTAATCGCAAACCGTTTTCGTACAGGGCATTACCGCATTGACGAACTTTTTAGAGTAATGGACATTGACACCATTGCACCTGAAGAAAAAGTTACACAACTAGGAAAGGAGCTTTCCTCCTACCATAAAAACCCGGCATTTAAAACCTGTACCACCATGGGACAATTGGTATTTGAATGCCTTAGCCAGATCGTTGGAAAACGGCAGTAGTAAAAACACAGGGATTTTAATGTAATATTAAAAACCCGCTAGCGCACGCGCAATGTCATTAAGTTAAGCCAATATCATATTGCATCTCTCTGATTTTTAGTCACTTTAGGTTTTAACCTACATCTGTACTTACCTACATTCCTGTTGTTTGACCTATTCTTTCGTATTGGGACTGTGTTTTTAAGAAACAGGCTTTCCAATTCATGAAATACCTGCTCCAAAGGAGCTTTTTTGTATAGTAGTTCCAGAATCCTGTTCTTTAAAAAGCCATAGGATAAATTG
>JBIIWE010000077.1:0-7899 GCA_044339075.1 Daejeonella sp.
GTTGTCTGTTATCTGTTGTCTGTTGTCTGTTGTCTGAGGCATGAGGTCAGAGGTCTGAAAAGAGCAGTAAATTTCAAATTACCACTACAAAGTCTTGGCTCTTGGTTCCTGGTTCCATTTTCTGTTGTCTGTTATCTGTTGTCTGTTGTCTGAGGCATGAGGTCAGAGGTCTGAAAAGAGCAGTAAATTTCAAATTAACACTACAAAGTCTTGGCTCTTGGTTCCTGGTTCTTGGTTCCATTTTCTGTTGTCTGTTGTCTTTGCAGCTGAAAAGATTTTAAAAATTACAATTCGGCGGCACCCTGTTTGATCTCTTCAACAACATTAGGATCAAGCAAGGTTGAGGTATCTCCCAGATTGGCGAAATCACCTTCAGCGATTTTTCTTAAGATTCTTCTCATGATCTTTCCTGAGCGGGTCTTAGGTAGTCCTGAAACGAACTGAATTCTATCTGGCTTGGCAATTGCACCAATGATTCGGGCAACGGTTTGAAGTATATCTCTTCGTGTAAGATCATGGTCATGTGTTGAATTTCCAAGGATCACATAAGCGTATATTCCTTGTCCCTTTATATCATGAGGATACCCAACAACTGCACTTTCAACTACATCAGCGTGCATATTAATGGCATTTTCAACCTCTGCAGTTCCTATTCGGTGACCAGAAACATTGATCACATCATCCACTCTTCCTGTAATTCTGTAATATCCGTCCTCATCTCTCAAACAACCATCACCTGTAAAATACATGTTTTTATAGGTTGAGAAATAAGTCAGGCGACAACGATCATGATCTCCATAAGTGGTACGGATAATACCCGGCCATGGAAACTTAATACATAAATTACCGCTTACCCCATTTCCAACAAGTTCTACACCTGCTTCATCTACCAGGCAAGGCTGAACTCCAGGCAATGGAAGCGTTGCATAACCGGGTTTAGTTGGAGTGATTCCGGCTATTGGTGAAATCAATATACCACTGTTCTCTGTCTGCCACCAGGTATCCACGATCGGGCATTTACCTTTCCCGATCTTCTCATTATACCAATGCCATGCCTCTTCATTGATCGGCTCACCAACAGAACCAAGCTTGGTTAATGAACTAAGGTCTTTCCCCTGCAAAGGACCTTCTCCAAAGCTCATCAATGAACGAATAGCTGTTGGAGCAGTATATAAAATATTTACCTTGTATTTATCAACGATCTCCCAAAAACGGCCCGCATCTGGCCAGGTTGGAACACCTTCAAACATCAGCGTAGTAGCTCCCTGAGATAGGGGTCCGTATACGATATACGAATGTCCGGTGATCCATCCAATGTCGGCAGTACAGAAATGAATCTCGCCCGGTTGATATTGAAACACCGTTTTAAAAGTATACCCTGTATAAACCATATAGCCTCCGCAGGTATGAACTACTCCTTTGGGTTTTCCGGTTGATCCGGATGTATATAATATAAATAATGGATCTTCTGATTCCATTGGTTCTGCAGGGCAATTAGGATTACCCTGAGTTTCAACCTTTTTTATTTCATCTTCCCACCACACATCACGACCTTTGATCATGGAAACAGGAGTACGGGTACGGGTCAAAACAATAATCTTGTTTACAGATTGACATTGCACAAGAGCATCATCAATAATATTTTTAAGAGGGATATCTTTGCTGCCTCTGAAGCCACCATCTGCGGTGATCACCAAATTACACTGAGCATCATTGATCCTGTCAGCAATAGATTGAGCTGAAAATCCGCCGAAAACAACGGAGTGAATTGCACCAATTCGCGCACAAGCTAAAACAGCTATTGCCAATTCAGGCACCATCGGCATATAAATACAGATCCTATCGCCTTTCTTCGCACCATTATTTTTAAGTGCATTGGCAAACTGAATCACTTTAAAATGAAGTTCTTTATAGGTAAATGATCTGTAATGCTCATCAGGATCATTTGGTTCCCAGATCATAGCAGTTTTATCAGCATCCTTTGCAAGATGACGATCCAGACAATTCTCCGTTATATTTAACTTTCCACCACTAAACCATTTCACATTGGGTTCAGTAAAGTTCCAGTCCAGAACTTTATCCCATTTTTTCTGCCAGTAGAACGTGTCAGCAACAGAACCCCAGAAATTTTCTGGCTCAGCTACACTATAATCATAAACACGTTTGTAATCGTCAAAGGAATTAATACGGAGATCCATTTTATAATTTTTGTTCGGTATATTTTTTTAAAAATTTCAGAATACAATTATATCATATTCAGGGCTGTTAGCCTAATATAGATGCAAAAAAATTACAATAAAACATGAACCAAGTCCGCTTTTAAAAGGAAAGACTAAATTTATTGATAAAGTATTGCGTATCTGATTTTTTCTCCTGATATTTGCAAACTCTTTAGAGAATTGAATTAAATTATAAGATACACCAATAGTCATGTCGAGAATTTGTGATTTAACAGGAAAAATGGCGATGAACGGTTTCAACGTTTCTAATTCGAACGTAAAAACCAAACGTAAATTTTATCCTAACCTGCATGTAAAAAAGTTTTACATTCCTGAAGAAGACAGATGGATCACGTTGAAGGTTTCTACCTCAGCAATCAAAACCATCAGTAAAAATGGCATCACTGCTGTAATTAATAAATTCCTTAAAAAAGGATACATATAATAGTTATAAGTAATAAGTTATAAGTTTTAAGTAGATATTCGAAAAACTTAAAACTTAAAATTTAGAACTTAAAACTCAAAACTTAATACAATGGCTAAGAAAGGTAATAGGGTTCAGGTTATTTTAGAATGTACCGAGCACAAAGAGAGTGGCATGGCTGGAATGTCTCGTTACGTAACAACAAAAAATAAAAAGAACACCACAGAACGTCTGGAATTAAAGAAATTTAATCCGGTGTTGAGAAAGGTGACTGTTCATAAAGAAATTAAGTAATAAGTTATAAGTAATAAGTTTTAAGTAATAAGTTATAAGTATTTTTTTTAAGGAACTTAAAACCCAAATCTTACAATCTACAACTCAAATAATATACAGAAATGGCAAAGAAAGTAGTTGCAACCCTGAAAACAGGCGCTGGTAAAGAATACTCAAAAGTAATTACGATGAACAAATCACCAAAAACAGGTGCTTATTCATTCAAAGAAATTATCGTTCATAACGATCACGTGAAAGACGCTATCGCAGGAATTAATACCTCTAAGTAATTTTCACATTGTATTAACAGAAGCCGCCCGCGTCTAATCGTTGGGGGGCTTTTTTCATTAGCATAAAATTGTTTTAAAAGGGTACGAAGATTGACTGCGCTAGGCTTCTTCATCTTGATTTCATTATAACACACATGTTTTGCCTGCATCATCAGGCTTAGTTAAATTCAGACCGATGGGATTATTTGACTTTTTCAAAAAGAAAGAAAGCAATGTACAGGAACAAGTTGAACTGGATAAAAGCTTAGAGAAGACCAAGGAAGGCATTTTTTCCAAGATCACTAAAGCTGTTGTCGGGAAAACAACTGTTGATGATGATGTTCTTGATGAGTTGGAAGAGATCCTAGTCAATTCAGATGTAGGTGTTCAAACAACCTTAAAGATCATTGAAAGAATACAAGCACGTGTTGCACGTGATAAATATATCAACACCTCCGAGCTGAATGAGATTCTTCGTTCAGAGATACAAAGCCTGCTCTCTGAAAACAACAGCAATGATTTCAGAAATTTCGAATACGGCGATCATAAGCCTTATGTCATTATGGTTGTGGGTGTTAATGGGGTAGGTAAAACCACCACCATCGGAAAACTTGCACATAAACTGAAACTTGCAGGAAACAAAGTAGTTTTGGGAGCTGCAGATACGTTCAGAGCAGCTGCAGTAGATCAGCTAAAGCTTTGGGCAGAACGGGTGAACGTTCGGATTGTTGCTCAGCCAATGGGTTCAGATCCGGCATCCGTAGCATTTGACACTTTACAATCGGCCCTTGCCAATGGTGATGACGTTGCAATTATTGATACTGCAGGCCGTTTACATAATAAGGTCGCCTTAATGAATGAGCTGACCAAAATCAAACAGGTGATGCAGAAAGTCGTTCCGGGGGCTCCGCATGAAATCCTACTTGTTCTGGATGCCTCTACTGGCCAAAATGCGATTGAACAATGCAAGCAGTTTACTCAGGCAACCGAGGTCAATGCACTTGCTCTTACAAAATTGGATGGCACCGCAAAAGGCGGGGTGGTCATCGGAATATCCGATCAGTTTAAAATTCCGGTGAAATACATCGGTGTAGGTGAAGGCATAGAACATCTTCAACTATTTAATAAAAAAGAGTTTGTGGACTCCCTATTTAAATAAACAGGGAAGAGAAGAATGAAGACAAAAAGCAGTAAAGAGGTTAGCAGCGTTAAACCAAGAGTAAATGTGATTACACTTGGATGTTCAAAGAATATTCACGACTCCGAAGTGTTGATGGGACAGTTACGTGGCAATCAGATGGATGTTGTTCATGAAGCCCAAAAACTGAATAAAGATGATATTATTGTGATCAATACCTGTGGATTTATTGACAATGCAAAACAGGAATCGATCGATACCATATTACAGTATAGCGAGTTAAAAGATCAGGGGAAAGTAGGGAAGGTTATTGTAACCGGCTGCCTTTCTGAGCGTTACAAGCCTGAGCTTGAAGCTGAGATAAAAAATGTAGATTCTTTTTTCGGAACCAATGACCTTCAAAACCTCTTAAGATCCATTGGAGCTGACTACAAACATGAACTGGTAGGCGAACGTTTATTGACCACCCCTTCACATTTTTCTTATTTTAAGATTGCAGAAGGCTGTAACAGACCCTGTTCATTTTGTGCGATCCCTTTAATGAGGGGCAAACACGTTTCAAAACCAATAGATGATCTGGTTAAAGAAGCTAAATATCTTGCTAAAAACGGGACTAAAGAATTAATTCTTATTGCTCAGGATCTTACCTATTACGGATTAGACCTTTACAGTAAAAGGAATCTTGCTGATCTGCTGCGCAACTTGTCTGATGTAGATGGCATAGAATGGATCCGCTTACAATATGCCTACCCTTCCGGCTTCCCAATGGATATTCTGGATGTAATGAACGAGCGCTCCAACATCTGTAATTATCTGGATATGCCTCTACAGCACATCAGCGATACTATGCTGAGCTCTATGCGACGCGGAATTACCAGACAGAAAACAATAGATCTTGTTAATTCAATACGCGATAAAGTGCCTGACATTGCTTTGCGTACAACATTGATCTGCGGATATCCCAGTGAAACGGAGAAAGATTTTGAAGAAATGAAAGAATGGGTATCTGAAAGTCGCTTTGATCGTCTTGGATGTTTCACTTATTCTCATGAAGAAAAAACACATGCGCATCTTCTAAACGATGATGTACCAGAAGAAGTAAAACAACAACGTGTTGAAGATATCATGAATATTCAGCAGGAAATTTCATTTGACATCAATCAGGATAAGGTTGGAAAGCACTTTAAAGTACTTATCGACAAAAAAGAAGGTAACTACCTGACCGGCCGTACTGAATTTGATTCTCCTGAAGTTGATAATGAAGTTTTAATTGATGCCCGCATCAGTTATGCAACACCAGGGACTTTTGTTCAGGTTAAAATAGACCGAGCAGAGGATTTCGATCTCTATGGTCAAATTGTCAAAATATAGATCTGTTCAGAGGAATTCAGTAAATTCCTCTAATTTCGTTCAAAATGAAGGCAACTTATATTGATTACAGTGAAACCCGTAGCTTTTCCGAAGGACTGATACGCTATCTGGCAAATGATCCGGACTTAGCGCCCTTCAGTTCTGAAAGAGCTGACATAGAAGGTTTCAGAAATTTAATAAACAGAAAAAAAACGCTTGCCGATAGAAAAATACTTGTTGAGGCATTAAGCGAGCAATATTCAAAAATTAGATGCCCTTTACATACCTCCGTTCAGCAAAATATTGAAGTCCTACTTAACGACAATACCTTTACCGTTTGTACTGGCCATCAGTTAAACCTGTTTACTGGTCCGCTTTACTTCATTTTCAAGATCGTAACTACCATCAACCTAGCAAAGGAATTAAAAAGCAATTTCCCAGATAAAAATTTCGTGCCCGTTTACTGGATGGCAACAGAAGACCATGACTTTGCCGAGATCAATCATACTTATATCTCGGGGAAAAAGATCAGCTGGAAACATGAAGCTACAGGTGCAACCGGAAGATTACAAACCGCTGGCATTGAGAAAGCAATAAAAGAATACCAAAGTATTCTTGGGATTTCTGAACATGCAGAATTTTTGAGTGATCTGATTAATAAAGCCTATACTGAGCATAAAAACCTGGCAGATTCCAGCCGATACCTGGTCAATGCACTGTTTGAAGATTATGGATTACTCATTCTGGATGCTGATGATAGACGTTTAAAAAAACAATTCTCATCTATAATTGCCGATGACATCATCCATCAGAACAGCTTCAAAAATATTTCTGAAGCAAATAATAAACTGGCGAAAGTTGGAATTGATGCACAGGTAAACCCGAGAGAGATCAATTTTTTTTACCTGCTTGACGGATTAAGAGAGCGAATTGTTTTTGAAAATGAGAAATACAATATCCTGAATTCAGAGATCAGCTTTAGCGAAGAAAAACTTATACAGGAAATCAATGAACATCCGGAACACTTTAGTCCGAATGTAGTGATGCGTCCTCTTTACCAGGAGGTAATTTTACCCAATCTAGCCTATATTGGCGGAGGTGCAGAAGTAATTTACTGGCTGCAGCTGAAGCAGAACTTTGATTATTACGGGATCGATTTCCCAATTTTACTACTAAGAAATTCTGCCATGTTCAGTTCTCTTAACCTGGAGAACAAACTCAACCGCCTTGACCTCCATATAAAAGACATCTTTAAAAATGTCGAGGATCTGAAGAAAGAATGGGTTTTAAACCATACTGAACATTCGCTAAACCTCCATGATGAATGGCAGGAGCTTAGTTCTATTTTTGAAAAGATTAAACTCCGTACTTATAAAATTGACCCGAGCCTCAGTCCGAGTTCAGAAGCTGTAAAAGCAAGATTACACCGTGCAATTAAAAATCTGGAGCTCAAGCTAATGAAGGCCGAGAAGAGAAATTTTGCTGATGCATTATCGCAGATTGAACAGGTGAAAACAAAACTTTTCCCAAATGGAGGGCTTCAAGAACGTTCCGAAAATTTTGGTTTGTTCTATGTAAAGCAAGGGGAAAACTTCATTCAAACACTGATTGAAAACTTCAAGCCTTTGGATCTGAAATTCACGATCTTAGAGGAGTAGAAAAAGATAAATGACCTATCATACCTTTTCAGAAAGTAAGCTAAGAGATTTCACAAGATCCATTTTTATTAAGATGGGCTGTTCTGCCGAGCATGCAAACCTGGCAGCAGATGTACTCATCAAATCAGATCTGAGGGGAATTGACTCCCATGGAGTTGCCAGGCTTACCGGGTATGTACGTTTATGGGAGAAAGGCCGCATCAATGCGAAGCCTGATATTAGAATTGTTCATGAAACGCCAACTACTGCTACAGTTGATGGCGATGCAGGCCTCGGTCTTGTGGTTGCTCCTTTCGCAATGAAAGTAGCGATTGAAAAGGCAGAGAAATATGGTTCCGGATGGGTTTCAGTAAGAAATTCAAATCATTTTGGTATTGCAGGCTATCATACCATGATGGCTGTTGAAAAAGACATGATCGGCTTCGCCATGACGAATGCTAGTCCGCTGGTTGCCCCAACTTTCGCTAATGAACGTTTATTGGGCACAAACCCTATGTGTTATGCTTTTCCAGCAGGAAAATATCCTCCGGTTATTGTGGATATGGCAACTTCTGCTGCTGCAAACGGT
>JBIIWE010000078.1:0-7874 GCA_044339075.1 Daejeonella sp.
TGGTTTATCTATCGTAAATCATGGTTGACCAATGGCTTATCATTTTTAATGATTGGACTTTTGTTTATTGTTTTTAAGGGCAATTTGGAAAGGTTATTAGCCATTTTTTTTATGGCAATAGCCATTTTAACAGCTCCTCATATGAAGGTCATCTCTGTACTTTTTTCAAAGGAAAGCTAATTAAATCATAAGATATTTTTTTGGATATCACTTTTTTGCATTCATCTGATCCAGGATACAAATAACCTTGTAACTTACTGATTATAAAGGATTAAATTTTCAATTTTTGTAAAACATAACCGTATTTTTTATGGAAACATAACCGATAAATGTATATAACTTTCACATATTTTCTATAATTTCGACTCACACAAAAACGTATACATTATACTAAATGAAAAAAATAATATTGTACAGTTCAATTCTTTTTCTTTTAATTTCAACTTTAGGAATAATTCGATTTATCCGATTAAATAATGATCACTTAGAATGTTCACAGATAGTTGAAAATAAACTTGATTCTAATGGTAACAAAGTGTCCATAAAAATTCATGTTTGTAATGAGAAATATAGTTTTTCACAAATTCAACACGCACTAAAAAATTATGCATAGGATTCTATATTTCATTATTTTTTTAAGCACTATTTTTTTATCTGATTCATTAAAGGGCCAGGAAATAATTCCATTATATGATGGCATTATTCCGAACAGTAAACCGTCAATAGACAGAGAAGTCTCGGTACGCAATAAAGACGGTTTAATGAACACCCGTTATGTTTCAAATCCTACCCTAATTTGGTATAAGCCAGCAAAAATTTCTGATATGAATAGCGCTGTAATTATTTGCCCAGGTGGTGGATATGGAGCATTGTCTTCAAGCAGTGAAGGTTCAGACGTTGCCGAAGCACTTAGCAAATTAGGTATTTCTGCTTTTGTTCTGAAGTATCGTTTACCGGATGATCTGATTATGGTCGATAAATCTATAGGGCCTTTACAAGATGCTCAAAGATCCATACAATTGCTCCGTGAAAAAGCTAAGGAATGGAATATAGACCCAAGCAAAATAGGAATCATGGGATTTTCTGCTGGTGGACACCTTGCTGCTAGCCTATCTAATAATTTTAGTCAATCGCTCATTACAAACCCCCTTAATATTTCATTGCGCCCTGATTTTTCACTACTCATTTATCCGGTTATTAGCTTCACAGATAGCCTTGCAAATAAAGGTAGTAGAGATAACCTGATTGGTAATAATCCTTCAGAGGAAACTAAGCGAAAATTTTCGAATGAATTACAGGTCAGTGCTCAAACACCACATGCATTCTTGGTTCACGCGAGCAATGATGGTCCTGTTCCTGTTGCTAATAGTATTGTTTATTATCAATCTTTATTAAAACTAAAGATTTATAGCTCCTTAATTCTTTATCCGGGGGGAAATCATGGCTTTGGAATGAATAATAAAACTTCTTCAAACCGCTGGATGGATGATTTGAAATATTGGCTGATTGACAATAAGTATCTGTAAGAAAATCTATTTTTTGTAGTTTTTGTAAATTGTTGAAGAGGTGTGAGTTGTTAAACTATTTCCGTATTCCCCATTCATTTCCTTATTTTGCATGATGATTGTTTATAATCCTAAAGATTGGTTCTATTCTACCTTTTATTTGCATCGCTCAGATACGGCACGCAAATTATTTCCGCTTTTGCTGGCCTTGTCAGTGTACTCCGGTGGTATTGCCTATGTGGAACTTGAATATGTTAAGCTTTCGGATGTAGCCTGGGTTAAGAATATAACCATTGTTCATAACCTCCTGGGCTTTGTCATGTCTATTCTTTTGGTATTTCGAACCAATACGGCATATGACCGCTGGTGGGAAGCCAGAAAGCAATGGGGAACACTGACCAATTCCAGTCGCACCTTAGCCATCAAAATGAATGCTTTTCTTAGCCGCGAAGATCAGGTGAACCGTAGTTTTTATATAAAATCAATTCCTCTTTTTGCCGATACATTATTTGCTCATCTCCGCTCAAGTAAAACACAGTTCATGCTCGATTCCATTGAACATCCCGAATTTGAAACACTTGATGCACAAAAGCATGGCCCTAATCAGGTAGCTTCCATGATCGTTACACGTACCAATAGCCTGTATAAGGAAGGCTTGATTAGTGGAGATCAGCTGATTGTGATCAATAATGAAATGAGTTCATTTACGGATGTATGTGGAGCCTGCGAGCGCATCAAGAATACCCCCATTCCATTGTCATACAGCTCATTTATCAAGAAATTTATTTTCATTTATGTGCTTACTCTTCCTGTTGGATTTGTTTTTTCTATGGGATATTTTGTGATTGCCGCCGTACCCTTTATTTTCTATGTGATGGCCTCTCTGGAGCTGATCGCTGAGTCGATTGAGGATCCTTTCGGAACTGATTCTGATGACCTGCCCATTGATAAAATAGGAGAGAATATCCGTACTCATGTAACGGAGATCATACATTGATCAGGCTTGTAATCCAAATCTAAATCCCATTTTCATTTTATTTTTTCTAATTTAGTATTGTGAGAGCGGATGTTCACACAATGATCATGGTCTTATTTTGAAATATTTATTCCTGTTTGCTTTCCTTCTGCTTGGTTTTCCAGTTTTTGCACAGAAGATCAATAATGCCTATAAACTTCGAATCACTGAAACAAGGTCTCCAGTTGTGGTTGATGGACTTCTGGAAGAAGATGCATGGAAAAATGCAGAGCCTGCAAAGGATTTCTTCATGGTTGGACCCATGGATACCAGTTTCGCAAAGGTCCTGACCGAGGTGCGCATGAGCTACGACAAGGATAACCTTTACATCTCAGCTATTTGCTATCAGCCCAATGCCAGATCTTATGCCGTTGAATCACTTAGACGTGATTTTGCCTTTGTAAAAAACGATAATTTCCTATTGATACTCGACCCTTTTGATGATCAAACCAATGGATTTACTTTTGGGGTAAATGCGGCAGGTGCACAATGGGACGGACTTATTTTCAACAGTAATGGTTACGATCTGAGTTGGGATAATAAATGGTATTCTGAAGTTAAACATTATGATGACCGTTGGGTATTTGAAGCTGCAATTCCTTTTAAATCTATACGTTATAAAAAAGGGATTAAAACCTGGGGAATCAATTTTACCAGGATGGATATAAAAGTCCCGGAGAAATCTGCCTGGGCTAAAATACCACGGCAATTTAATGTTGCATCGCTGGCCTATACCGGGAATCTTCTTTGGGATAATCCACCACCGGATGCTGGTACCAATGTATCAGTTATTCCTTATGTCCTTGGCGGATTAACCAAAAATTATCAAAATAATACCAGCACAAAATTTAAGAAAGAAATCGGTGCAGATGCCAAGATCGGTATTACCTCTTCACTGAATCTGGATCTAACCATAAATCCTGATTTTTCACAAATTGAAGTAGACAGGCAGGTAACCAATCTGGATCGTTTCGAATTATTTTTCCCGGAACGCAGGCAGTTCTTTCTAGAAAATGCCGACCTCTTCGCCAATTTTGGTTATTCAACAATTAGGCCTTTCTTTTCAAGAAGAATCGGACTGGGAGTGCCCATTGAGTTTGGTGCTAGGCTGAGCGGAAGCCTTGACAAGAACTGGCGGATAGGAGCAATGGATATGCAAACTAAAAGCATGGAGGAAACGGGGCTTCCAGCTCAGAATTTCGCTGTTTTGGCATTACAACGACGCGTTTTTTCAAGATCGAACATTCGTTTCATGTTCGTTAATAAACAATCAGTCAATTATTCGCCTCTGGAGAATCCTGGAAAGCCAGTTTATAACTTATATAATCGAAATGTCGGGCTTGAGTATAACCTCGCATCCTCCAATAATCGCTGGGTAGGAAAATCAATGTTCCTTAAGTCATTTAGTCCCCAGAAAAATAGTGATGATCTGGTTCATGCAGCGAACCTGCAATACACGACAAAAAAATGGCTTCTGAGCTGGCAGCATGAGTCTGTTGGTGAGAATTATACTGCAGAAGTGGGTTATGTTCCGCGTACAGATTATTTCAAGATCAATCCAAAGCTGAATTATTTATTCTTTCCGAAGGCAGGTAAAGTATTAAATCATGGCCCCGTTTTTAGTTCCACCTATTTTTTTAACAGATCTTTCAGGCGGACAGATAATGAAACATTGCTGGGTTATAAGTTCACGCAGCGTAGTCAGAGCACCTTTGAGGTATGGGCTTCAGACAATTATATCCGTCTGCAAAGGCCTTTTGATCCGGTAAATACGGGAAAGGGAAGTTTAGCTACTGGAACTGAGCATGTTTGGAAGGCAGGCGGATTCAATTATATGTCGAAACCTCAAAAAATGTATACCTATAGCCTCAGCGGGCAGTATGGTGGCTATTTTGCGAATGGAAACAGGTTAAACTTGGCTGGTGACCTAGGCTATCGCTTTCAACCGTATGTCAATATTGCCATGAGCACCAGCTACAATCATATTGTATTGCCTCAGACTTGGGGAGTGACTAATTTCTGGCTTGTGGGACCCCGGACTGATTTTACGTTTAGCAATAAACTCTTTCTCACAACTTTTGTACAATATAATAACCAGCAAAAGAATATCAATCTGAATACCCGTTTTCAATGGCGTTATAAACCAGCCAGTGATCTTTTTCTCGTTTTTACGGATAATTATTATCCTTCTCCATTTGCTGTGCGAAATCGTGCTTTGGTTCTGAAGTTTACTTATTGGTGGAATTAAGTCTTAATACAAGGTTTAATTAGCTCAAGCGTTTTTTTTATTGAGATTTACGATCAATTATTCAGCTGACTCCAGCAAGTCTAAAGCTTGTTAGCATACTGTTTTTTAGCAAAAATACACAGCGTTCAAAAAGAATGAAATTTCAATAACTATCATATCCATCCCTGACTTTTGTCATTAACAAAAGACATAAACAAGCGTAACATTGTATTCGGCTTTCATTTGGTAGCCTAATTCGTCCCTGGCAATTCTATGCTATGTTGTTTTTCCAAAATGAGCGGAATAATCAGGGTCTTATTGGATCAAACTGAAGAAAGATCGATCATAATGTTTTTTGTTTATTTCATAAAAAAATGGAGGTCAGGATGGAGAATTTAATTAAAAGAGTGTCAGAAAAAGCTGGAATCACAGAATCGCAAGCCCGATCAGCGGTGAATACGGTGGTTTCTTTTTTAAAAGACAAAATGCCTGCCGGTGTAGGTTCACAAGTAGAAATTTTTCTCAAGGCTGGCTCCGCAGGTAAGGTGGTTGGAAGCATCAAAGAAACAGTTGGTGGTGTCTTAGGAAAGTAAATTATCTTTCCATCAACAGGGTAGATTCCGGTTTGCCCTGTTGTTTGCATTTTTCAATTTCCCACCTAATCAATCTAAAAATGCTAATGATCAATATTGTTCAACAATTTAATAAATACCAAAATGGGAGTATTTGTAATCAGTAAAAGAAGCAACGGCGATTTTCATTTTAATTTAAAATCTGGAAATGGTCAGATTGTATTAACCAGTCAGGGTTATTCTTCTAAAATTAGCTGTGAAAATGGAATCGAATCGGTAAGAATCAATTCACAGGATGAATCGAAATTTGATTTTAAAATCGCATCGAATGGCAAGTTTTATTTTGTACTTAAAGCTTCAAACGGACAAATTATAGGGACCAGTGAAATGTATGAAAGTGAGTCAACACTCCGCAGTGCGATTGGGCCTGTTAAAATCGTAACTCAGGATGCCATTGTTAAGGATATGAGTCTGGTAAATGCTTGAATTTCAAGTTTCCCGAAGGCAAAAATTGTCTTTATGATAAGATTTAATGGTACAGTGTACGGTAAAATTAATGAATCAAATTACACTTAAGCGGATTCCACATAGTAGAACCATTAATCGTCTTTTAAAGTTTCAGATAAAAAGGTGTTGCAATCCTGCTTTACAACAACATATTTTTTCTCCAAACCCTGCATTTTCGTACGTAATTCCGTTTGTTGATTTTCTGTTTCGTAGTCAATGCGAAAATCATCTATAAGTTTCCCATCAATTTTAAGTTCTGCTTCCTGCAGTTCAATCGTCTCAAGAAGCGAATCAAACTTTTCCGATAAATTACTGAGCTTTACCTGATAGGTATTTACTTTTTCTGCAATTCCAACAATACAATTTCGCCTGACGATCTCATGCAATTTGGATTCCAGGAGGTCCATCTCGATATTGTAAAAATTTAAAGATTGAACCCAATTATCCAGTTCATCTGAATAATGTTCTGCAATTGATGTAGCCATATTATGTTTTTCTATATTTTTTCAGGGTTATGGAAATGATTTGCTTTCCTTTTTCTTATTCAATAAGTCAATCCATTGTCACCATTTCCCCCAATGAATATTGATTGGATCATATTTTTCTTCTGAGTGTTCATCGCCTCCGGGGTGGCCTATGGGAATTATATTTAAAGGAATAATGTTATTCGGGATATTTAGTTCTTTTCTCACAAAGGTCATCAGCTCTTTACTGGGATATACGGCTGTCCAGACTGCTCCTAAACCCATTGCCTCTGCAGCCAGCAGGATGTTTTCACTTGCACAGGCACAATCCAGGATTGCAAATTCCTCTTTGCCCAGCGCAGCCTCATGAGGGGCCGCACAAACAACAATGCCTGTACCTGCTTTTGGTAACATTTTGGCAAAAGGCAAGCCATCGGACAGAGATTTTAATTTTGCTTTATCCTGAACGACTATAAATTTCCATGGCATCATATGAATGGCCACCGGAGCTGCCATAGCAGCCTTTAGAATCTCTTCGATCTCTTCCCTGTTTACAAGTTCACCGGTATAATTGCGAACGCTTTTTCTTTGGTGAATGACCTCCAAAGTATCTTTAACCATAACTTTTTGCATATATTCTTATTTTATTGCTTTAATCAGTACAAATGAACCCTCGCCATAGCCCGGCTTTGCTGGTTCAAGCTCTTTAATCTCATCTAATGGGCGGAAAAGAGTTTGGGAAAATTGCAGGTTTTGGAATCTATTTTTTCTCAATTCATCAATTATTCTATCCGGGCTGTAAAAATTGGCTTGTTTGTAAAAAATACTAAAAGGTTTTCGGAGCTCATAAGCTTTTCCGATAATACTTCGCTTGTCGATAAAGCCAACGATCAGTGCACCGCCATTCTTTAAAACCCGTTTGGCCTCTGTAAATGCAGCCGACAGGTCTTTAAAATAACTGATGCAGAAAACCATGAGTACAAAATCGTAGTGCAAGTCTTTAAAAGGTAAATGATCTGCCTCTCCTGGCATTACCTCTATGCCTCTTTCCAATGCCAGAGAACGCATATTTCTGGAAGGTTCTGTACCTTCTCTTATTCCAAGTTCAATTGAAAATCTACCTGTGCCCATTCCAACTTCAATTCCATAAATATTATCTTCTGTGGGTAATAATTCCCGGATGGCTTCTGCTTCGCTTTTAAAAACGAATGGATATTTTTCAAACCATTCTTCATATTCAGCAACATGCTCATTAAATGGAATTGTCTTTATCATGGCAGAACTTTTACATTGATTTCTCAAAGCTATCAAGCCTCAGATGCTCAATCAATGATTGCCATTAGGTATGATTATGATGATGGTCAGCATTTTTTTCTGATTTGATCTGTTATTTATTTTCTGGTTTTCCGTTAACAATTAATCTGTATTTTGTTCCTGTTTTTAGTCCTTAAATCATAAATATGTGTGGAAGAGTAAGTATTTCGGAACAAACCATCATTGCTAAGGAACTGCATCTTAAGTTGGCAGATGATCTGGCAAGGCCGGGAAATATCAATGTTCCTCCAACGCTTGAGCTTCCGGTTT
>JBIIWE010000079.1:0-7861 GCA_044339075.1 Daejeonella sp.
AAGGCATTCCCTTTTTCCATTCCATAGCCGATGCTGCGATTCGATATTCAACCTTTACCGTTGCATTACGGTTTATATCACCATCGATATACCATTCGAATCCCAAATTTTCAAGTGTTGGTGGTTCAATAATGAAATTTTTTCCTTTAACCTTGTCCTGAGCTTGTGAAAGATGTGGGAATAAAAATAGTATGATAATAAATCCCCCAATTAGGTTTTTCAATAATCGACCAGTAAAGAGGATTTTTTTTCTTAAAACTTCCTTTTGAAAATAACATTTTTCCATTTTACATAGATTTAATAGGTTCATTTTTGAACTTATATGATTAATCCCGGTATTTCAAAACCTCGTATACAATTTCTATAGGTATATATTCCGAGTCTCACTTTTATTTCTTTTCTGAATTGCTCCATACTTAGACTGCCATCAAGATAATTAATTTAGCTCTATTTCTTATAGCATTGCAAATAACAGTTAAAAAATAATCTGATTGAATAATTGCTTAGGATGTTAAAATTATTTTCTCTATCTCATAGGTATCCCTTTCTCTAATTCGGGTTGCCCTCAGCTTTAAGGGCGTTTTATCAGGCCAGGGGGCAAAACATAGGACTATTAGGACCTCACATCAAGAATATAATTCTCGGTATCCTGATTTGTATTCATGGAAGCACGTCTTCTTGCAAAAATCCCCTCAAAAAATCCCACTCTTTTTTCAAAATAATCCTGCCTGATTCTGGGGGAACGATTGAATGGCTTTATTACTTATTCTGACCTACACTATGATCAAGACCAATAATTTCTGCCTTAGCCGGCAGGAAATTAACTCCGGTGAAACCCAAACTTGCCATTCCAGCAAGTTTTATAAAATCTCTTCAATTATTCTTCATCTTGAAAGTCGAATTCAAAATAAATTATCCCATTTAATTCTGGAAATTAAGACCATCATTTGCAAGCTACAACAAGAGCGTTCAGGGTAGATCAATTTACATTATTGTCAAATATTTCTAGAGTAAAATTGATTTTTAAATCGTATTTCCCTCTGTTATAAATCAGGATTTTGATACCTAAAATTCATCATTTAACACATATTAAATATAGTTTTGAGTACTTTTGTCAGATTACTTTCCCTATTGTCTATCCCAAATCAGGACTTAATATTTGATTTTTGATACACAATTCAATCCCTGCTATTATTCAAAACATAGAAAGCAAAATCAGAAGTTTTAGCAGAAATATCTATTCGAAAAATCAATCATTTTTCATAATCATTATTTATATTTGATAAAAAAGTGACTTATATCACTTTTTTCAATTGCCTGTATTGGCATAAAAAATAAGATAATGCTGAAAGGCTTCGCTGCTTTATTTCTTATTAGTGTACTTAGTTTTAACTGGTATGGTTTCGACCTGTTAGTTAATATTCTGGAAAATCAGTATGACCAGCAGCTGGAGAAAGCATTCGATGAAAATGACTATGATCAATCTCAGGTCATTGAATTAGATGCTAAAATAATATTGCCCTATGTTGCAGACATGCAAGACTTTGAAAGGATTGATGGGGAAGTAATGATTGATGGAATCTATTATAAATTCATTGAGCGCAAATACGAAAATGGCAGGGTCATCTATCGCTGTATCCCCAATACCAATAAGATAAAATTACACGATGCCAGATCAACTTTCATTGAATTAATGAATGAGATACAGGCATCTCCACAAAAAAACAAACAAACTTCAAACTCATTATCCCTTAAAAAAACAATAACTGATTATGAGTTACAGCATTATTCTAAATTAACCTGTAGTTTCCATGATCTTTTTTCATCTCCAGGAAAGACAATCTCAATAACTAATACTACTGCTTATTTTAGTATAAGTTCCCCTCCCCCCGAATTGGTTTAATATCTGTTTCATGTATTCATCGATCAGGTGTTTGCACGAATCATGTAAACAAGTCCTTCTTTAAATTATTAATGCTTCTTGATCTTTTCCATGCCTTTACTGGATTTAAAAACTCCTGCATATAGGGCTTGGTTAACATATTAAGGCGACCAATAA
Source organism: Daejeonella sp. (assembly GCA_044339075.1). Lineage (GTDB taxonomy): Bacteria > Bacteroidota > Bacteroidia > Sphingobacteriales > Sphingobacteriaceae > Daejeonella. The sequence continues at coordinate 2,060 of JBIIWE010000079.1, forward strand.
CTAATGGATTGACTGAATTAAACCTATTCATTCATTTTTAATTTATGTTATGTTTTTTCAAATAAAACAAACTTTTCTGCATAAGTACAATTCTTATTGCACGAGAATCATCCTACTTATATTTCTATTTTCAGAAACTCCACTATTCATTTCAGCACAAACAGATAATGATGCGATCATGATGGGCAAAAACCTTTTTTGCGCCGGAGTAATGACTAGCAACAGCACTTGGAATGAATATTGGGAAGGCACTCTAAAAAGAGAAAATGCTAACTTGGGAACAGTAAGCACCAATATGATTGGTCCCATGGGGAGTCTGGGCATCAGCTCGAAGCTTAACTTAATATTCAATTTACCCTATGTCAAAACTCATGCTTCTGCCGGGCAGCTAAAAGGTTTTAGTGATTTTCAGGACATATCCTTGTGGCTTAAATGGAAGCCGGTAAAAAAGAAACTCGGAAAAGGTACAATTTCTCTCTTTACCATTGGGGGTTTTTCCATGCCAACATCTAACTACGTTGCAGATTATCTTCCACTTTCAATTGGTTTAAGGAGCCGCAATTTTTCGTTCCGTGGCATGGCCGACTATCAGGTGGGTGTATGGACGACAACTTTAAGCGGAACTTATGTGCATCGCAGTAATATTGAGATAGACCGAACATCCTACTACACCACCGAAATGCATTATACCAATGAAGTATATATGCCAAATGCGGCGCAGGTAAATCTTCGTATGGGATATAGAGGCAAATATTGGCTTGTTGAAGCTGTAGCAGATAACTGGACAAGCCTTGGCGGTTTTGACATCACACGCAATAATATGCCCTTTCCCTCTAACCGCATGAATATGACACGCACCGGGATTCATGTGAAATACGAGCCAGCAAAACCTAAAGGAATAACCTTTATCGGTGGGGCAAACACAACCATTAGCGGGCGAAATGTCGGCAAAACAACAAGTTTTCAGGCTGGTTTATTTTACATATTCAATCTTTCAGCTAAAAGATCTAATACAACTCAAAAGAAATAATTATGAAAAAAGTATACATACTTTTCACTGTTACAGCTTGCCTTTTGCTGGCTGCTTGCAGTAAAGATATTGAAGAAAACAATCTACTTGCGCCTACACTAAATCCAATAAATACAGATGTTAATGCTGGCAATTGGAAACCGATATTATTAAGTTCAGCAAGTGAAATTACAGTTCCGGCACCTATTGCAACTACCTCGCCCGACTATATAGCTCAGATCAATGAGATCAAAGCCTGGCAGGGAAACATTAGTGAATCTGAACAAAAAATAGTGAATTACTGGAGCGCAGGTGCTGTATTAAGATGGAATGAACTAATGCGGGAACTTGTAGCAAAATATAACTTGCCGCCTATATCTAATGAAAGTGGCATATATGCAATTCCAAATGCCAATAATCCACTAGCCTATCCATTCTTTCCATTCTCAAATCCTCCTTATGCAGCTAGAGCCTTTGCTTATGTAAGTGCGGCACAATACGATGCATTAATAGCTGCTCATTTTTATAAGACAAGGTATAAGCGTGAAGCTCCGTATACAGTTGATTCACGCATTAGCCCTTTAATTAATAAAAGCACACTCTATTCATACCCATCTGAAGATGCTGTAGTGATTGGCGCTACAGTAGAACTTCTCAAGTTATTATTCCCTGGGGAGCAGGATTTTATTCAGAAAAAAGCAGAAGAACATCGTAGATCACGACTTATTGCAGGTGCAAATGTACGGGATGAGCTCGAAGCCGGTGAAGCATTAGGCAAGGCAGTAGCATTAAAATACGTGCAGCGTGCCCGTACCGATCGTGCTGGAGCGGCAGTAGGTATTGTCAATGGTGTAGATTTATGGAAGGAGTTTGAAGTCGGAGCCATTCAAAAAGGAGAAACACCATGGATTAGCCAGGAATCACCTATTCGGCCCCCAATGTTACCCTATTTTGGACGAATTAAAACATTTTTATTCGATTCACTCACTGTAGTGACCAAGATCAGACCAGCTGCGCCACCATCAACCAATTCTGAAACCTTCAAAAAAGAGCTGGAAGAAGTACTTTACTACAGCAAAAATCCCAATAGAGAACGTATTCGTATGGTCCATTTTTGGGCAGATGGAGTTGGAACTTACACCCCTCCGGGACACTGGAATGCAATTGCTGTCGAACATATGATCCCACTAAAACTAAGCGAAGCAAGATGGGCGAGAAATCTCGCTCTTTTAAATTTGTCACTGATGGATGCAGCAATTGTGTGCTGGGATACAAAATTTACGTATTACAACCCAAGGCCTTCGCAGCTCAATCCAGAAATAAAAACACTTACTGGTCTGCCCAACTTCCCTTCCTATATTTCGGGACATTCAACATTTAGCGGAGCAGCAGCAACCATATTAGGTCACCTGATACCTGAGAAGTCAAATTTATTCAATGAAATGGCTCTTGAAGCATCATTTTCACGATTATATGGTGCAATACATTATAGGAGTGATTGTGAAGTCGGACTCGAAGTTGGAAAGAAGGTAGGCAATTTTGCTATACAAAGGGCTCAAAATGATGGTGCTAATTAATTATCCAAAAGTAGATCAATAAAAAATCCGCTGTCCAGAATGGATAGCGGATTTTTTATTGAGAAAACCAGATCAGCGGTCCTATTATTAAGAATAAGTTCTATTTAGATTTAGAATTCGCCGATGAGTTTGTCTTTTCGGCCAATAATAAAGCATTATAGGCATTAACAATACCTCCGGAAACAGATATTTCACTTAGCAAAACTCTTTTATTGTCGCCTTCTTCCTTGATCTTAAGCTTCTGTTCAACCAATGTTACAGATTTCATAATGATATCCTTAACTTGAAGGGCAGTGAATTTCGGATAATGAGACCATATCAATGCAGCCAATCCTGAAACTACAGGAGCAGCCATACTGGTTCCATCATTTTCCTTATACTTAGAACCTGGCATCGTTGAATTGATTTTCACCCCTGGAGCAAATACGTCAACAGTCTTACCACCAAAATTTGAGAAAGTTGCAACAAGATCTTCATCATTTTTCCAGCCCGTAGCTCCTACTTCAATCCAGGCATCGGCAGTACCCATTGTAACTCCGGTACTGTCGGTAAACAAGCGGGTGGGAAAATTGTCCTCCTTTTCAGTATTCTTGGAATCATTTCCTGCAGCATGGACAAGGAGGACGCCTTTAGAGACTGCATATTTAATGGCCTCATCAACAACCTTTTTATCCCAAGCATAGGATTTACCGAAACTCATATTCAATATCTTAGCACCATTATCAACAGAATAACGAATGGCGTTAGCTACATCTTTATCACGCTCATCACCATCGGGCACAGTACGAACTCCCATGATTCTGACATTGCCTGCAACTCCCTTTATCCCAATATCATTAGTCCGAATAGCTGAAACAATTCCAGCAACATGAGTGCCATGTTCAGCATCCGGACCGGTAATATCATTATTACCGTAAATTCGCTCATTACTATTCGAATAATCATCGCCAACAGAATCCTTTCGAGGATCAAAATCAACATTCAGATGATATTTAACCTGAGTATCATAATATTTTATTCCATCCAAAAGCTCTTCATAGAACTTCTTAAAATCAGCCTTTTTAATTTCAGGTTTAATAAACTTTATAACCTGACTCTGCATATCATTGGATGGTTTAAAATCGCTGAGATCATCTAAAGTAGGATTTTGATTATTCATACTGGAGGTAATTTCATCGAGGTATTTTTTAATCATCATCGTATTCTGCAAACCCATTTGAGCTGACTGCAACCTAGACATATAATCTGTAACCAATTTTTGATATAACTGGAATTCCTTCCGCTCCTTTTCATTAAAAGGGGTAGAATTCAAAGCAGAGGCATATTTAGGCTGATAAATATTGATCAAACGAATCAGTTCCATATTATCATGATGTATATTGGCTTTTGCAGAACCTATAAAATTCCAGCCATTAATATCATCAACATAACCGTTCTTATCATCATCAATTCCATTACCTGGAATCTCTTTGTTGTTTACCCACATGATCTTCTTAAGGTCTTCATGCTCTTCATCTATACCGCCATCAATAATAGCGACAATTACAGGACTAGATTTTTTCCCTTTAAGTAATTCTTTGTATGCTTTTTCAGTACTAATTCCGAAAACGCCATCATCCTTAAGATCAAGATTTTGCCAGTTTGCTACAGGAGATACATCCTCTTTACTCTGCGCCGATAACACAAAAGGCAGGGCGAATAACGCAGCTGTACATAATAACCTATTTAAAATTTTCATGATTAAAATAACAATTTAAAAATACTGTGTCAAGATAACGAAATATTATACCTAATGTTATTTGCAAGTTAATCAAACTAAAATAATACAAAAATCTACCACTAAGAATTCAAAAGATGAGCTAGTTAAATACGAGAAAATCATGTGTGAAATGAGTGGAATATTAAAAAGGATTAGAACTTCCCTGAAGTTAGCCCCACAATAATCATACTATTTGCTTTTTATAAGAAATTTAATAAAGTAAAGGTAAGAATGCAGTGTAAAATTTATTTTGAAAAGCAAATTCAGTAAGCTATCTGTCACGCCAGCCGTGAACTGTGCTATAGTTTGCGGCAGAATAATTTAATATCCTATTTACAAATCGGCAAAGTTGCCGCTTAGATCCATTAGATTTTAATTTGAATTCAGAAGTCAAGCTTTGTAGCTATATCAACATTATTATTAAACAGGAATAGTCATCTTGAAGAGCTTCAATTTGCATCATAGTGCCAAAACAATGCCTATCTGACGAAAATAACTAGGTCTCCATGATGAAATTAGGAAAAAAGCAGAAACAAATTTGAGCTTTTTTTATAATCAAAAGAGAAGGAAGAATCAAACTAATTTTATAAGCCTTTTACTATTTTTAGCATTTTACAAATTAAGGAATCATCAATAAATGCCCAATACTTCCTTTGATCACGTCCGGACCAGGGATAATGAGTGTAAAAATCGAAAATATGAATATCACTTTTCATTTGGTATATCAGCTTTTTTTCTGAGTCCATACTAACTATTATTTGTTTAAATAAAACGACCTGGCATTCATATTCATCTGTAGAATAATACATTTTTAATTCAGACAGATGCAATAAAAGTAAATCAAGGTCATTAAAATCACAAACTCTATGGTGATAAAGTAAGATGTACTTTCGTTTACCCAAAAATGACTTTAATTTATTTGCACGCGCTACGACCCTATGCCAGTACTTTTGATTTTTAATAACATCATGATTTGGAAATTCAATACCATTTTGATGTAAATGATGGTAGCTATTTTTAAGGATGAGATCAGGTTTAAGACGTGGGACAGGTTTTCCGTTTAAGTTTCCGTATTTAAGAAATTCACCGCTTACAAATTTAGTATAGTTGTTTCTCTCAAGATCCAAAATATATTCAATATTAGATCTGCAATGTGAAAATGGTGTTGTGAAAGTCTTAAGTCCGTACCTCCATAAAATATTATCAGTCAAGCAGTTCTCGCCAAATGAAAGGTATATTCTATTGGTTCTTCTTTTATGAAAAAAGTTAGCTATTCCATGAAACAAATAGGATAGAAACATGAATTGTAATTAATTGGAATTGGCAAGATTCAGTTTATTTGTCAAACCTAACAAATTGTTTCCTGAATTCATCAGGATGACAATCAATTCCTGCGTCTTTGCGTCTTTGCGAGCAATAAATTAGTCAGTCTTTTTGTTGTGTATCCTATGGTCATC